>JAZNUO010000199.1:0-2298 GCA_045592305.1 Eubacteriales bacterium
AGTCGATATACGCCTTGCGGCGTTCGATATGTGCTTCGCTTCACTACGCACTCGATATTCCGATTCGGTCTTGCCCGAATCGGATCGATATGCGCCCCTTTGGGGCGCGTGACGGGCTCTGCCCGATAAACCCCAATTTTATGTATTATTTATCCGCCTTGGTCGCCTCAGCGCAGTACCAATCCCCTTCGATCTGGGTCAGGGTCACTTGGCACCCGGGATGGTACTTGCCCGACTCCACGGCGGTCTTGCCTGCCTCGCTGGTGCAGTAGACCAGGGACAGGGTCTTGTCGATTGCGGCCATGCGGGGGACAAAGACCACCACGTCCTTGGAGTAAACGGGATTGTAGGTCACGGAGCCCACAAATTTCACCCCTACCAGACGCATAGCAGCCTCGTCCTGACATTCGACCCAGACACCGCCGTATTTCTCCTGCTTCTGGAGGTAGAACTCCATGGTGCCCTTGTTATAGTCGGTCATGCGGCTGGAGTAGTTGTAGGCAAGATAGCCGCGGCTCTTCATCATGCCCTTGACCAGAGCCTGGAGCGATGCGGCGTTGCCCTCGTAGAACTTGGTGATCTCGCTTTCGGGAGCATCCGCGGAGGGATTGAGAATGTAGCCGGGATCGTCAGCGGGGTCCTTGCGGCAGGCGGCGGCGGTCAGAAGCATCAGGGCGGCGAGGGTAGCGAGCAGAATGCGGATCAGGGTAGTTTTCATGGTTTTTCTCCTTAATTGTATTGGTGTTTGTTTTTCATGGCGGCTGGCTCAATCCAACAGGCCTCTCCGCTCGGGGCGCACCGTGTCGGGATCGAGGGGATCGTAGTAGAGGGTGTAAATATCTCCCACCGCGTCGCGGGAGCAGGAGATGTTCAGCTCCACCGTATGGGTCACGCCGTTGACCTCGAATTCCACGATGGGATGGCGGGTGGAGTGCTTGCCCGACTTGCGGCGCACCGTGTCCGCGCAGAAGGCGGTGACGCGCACGGTGCAACGGATCTTCAGCTCCTCGCTCTTGAATACCTCGTGAAAAATGATAGACAGGACGAGGAGGGGGAACAGGGGGAACAGGTGCATGACGGCGGAGGATTGGGTGCCAAAAGTGCCAAGGAACAGGGCACCCAGAAACATCCCGCCGAAGAATACGAAGGTCAAAACCTTGCAGACCTTGGAGATTTTGCCGAACTTGGCCGCCTTGATCCGCTCGGGGGAGTTGGGATCGGGCATGGAGGTATCCTCCCGGGGCTCGGGCTTGGGGGGATTCGCAGAGAAGGCCTCGGGGTTCTGATACCAAGGCTTTTCGGTGGGTTCTTCCTCCTTGTAGTCGGGCTTCGCCGTGTAGCTCTCCTCGGTGTAGTCGGCCTTCTCGGCGTAGCTCTCCTCGCTGTAGGCGGGCTTTTCGGTGGGCTGCTCATCCGCCTCCACCTCCCGCTCCATGGGATTACCGAAGGGGTCGAAGGTCAGGTTATCGGGGATCACCTCCCCCACCGCCAGCCCCGAGTGGGGCAGGAAGAACACGCGGTAGCGGTGTAAGGGAGAGATGTGACTCATGCGGAGAAGATGGACCTCGTGGGTCAGCTCGTCCTCAAAGAGGACGTAAGCACTCCGCCCTACCTCGGTGTTCTTGCGGCGGCTGCCCGCCTTGATGCTCCCCACGGTCTCGCGGGGAGAACCGTCCCGAAGCGTCCCCGCGTCGCGGAGCAGCCCAATGGCGGGGATCAGGGGACGGCTGACGAGGAAGCCCAGAAGCAGGGGGTAGAACAGAAGGAGCATCCCGTCGATCAGCCCCGACTTCATGAACAGCACGTATAGAGTCAAAAGCCCCATCATAAAGGCGGGCAGAATAAACGCGCCCTTTTTGCCCTTCTTGTACAAAGTTCTTTCAATTATGTATTCCACGATGGCCAGAGCCAGACCGACCCACGCGGCTACCAGCCGGTAAAGCATCTGATCGCTCACTACCATACGGCGGATCATCAGAAAAGCCGTGGCGGCCACCGACAGAGCGGCGACACCGACGTAGGTCCACAGGGTCTTGTGGTAGAGCTTGCGGAGGGCGGAAATTTTCCTGTCAGAATACACGGTCACACCATCCTTTCAAATTCAAACACCGAATCAAACTCCTCCGCCGTCAGATACCCCAGCCCCACGCAGGCCTCCTTCAGGGTGATCCCCTCGGCGTGGGCCAGCTTGGCCACCCGCGCGGCGTTCTCGTAGCCGATGTGGGGGTTCAGCGCGGTGACGGTCATCAGCGAGCGATTCAGATTCTCTGCCATCTTCTCGCGGTTGGCGGTAAGTCC
>JAZNUO010000200.1:0-1516 GCA_045592305.1 Eubacteriales bacterium
AGGAGGTGAGCAGGATGCTGCGAGCCGTTGCTTACGCACGTTTTTCGTCGGAGCTTCAACGGGAGGAGTCCATCGATGCCCAGCTGCGCGCGATACGGAAATACTGTACCGAGCACGACGCCGTCCTGCTCACCGTCTACGCGGACAAGGGCATCAACGGCACCTCGGACAACCGCCCCGAATTCCAGCGCATGATCGCCGACGCGGACAAGGGCGAATTTGACGCGGTCATCGTCCACAAGCTGGACCGCTTTGCCCGCAACCGCTACGATTCCGCAATCTACAAGAACCACCTCAAGAAGCGGGGGATCCGACTGATCTCGGTGCTGGAGAATCTTCAGGATACCCCTGAGAGCGTGATCCTTGAATCCGTGCTGGAGGGCATCAACGAGTATTACTCACTCAACCTCTCCCGCGAGGTTCGGAAGGGACTCCTTGAAAACGCTCTGGCCTGCAAGGCCACAGGGGGTCCTCCGCCGCTGGGATACTCGGTGGACAAGGAGACCCACCGCTACGTGATCAACGAATACGAGGCCGAGGCCATCCGTATGATCTTCCGTATGTATCTGGACGGAAGCTCCTACACCGAGATCATAGCCGAGCTTAACCGCAGGGGCTACCGTACCCGACGAGGTGATCTGTTCGGTAAGAATTCCCTCTACGCTCTGTTACGCAACGAGCGGTATACGGGGGTCTACATCTACATAGCCGACTCCGCCAAGCACGCCAAGGGGCGGTACGATCGGTCGGGAAACTACGACGAGAATGCCGTCATCCGCGTGCCGGGAGGTATGCCTGCCATCATCAGCGAGGAGGACTTCCACCGAGTGCAGGAGAGGATGGCCGAGCGGCGGCACAAGTCTGCGCAGTTCTCCGCCAAGCAAGAGTATTTACTGAGCGGCAAGATTACGTGCGGTGTCTGTGGGAACCCCTACGCGGGCAACTCCCGCAGGCCCCGCCCGGGCCATCCTCTGTACGTGTCCTACAAATGCACCCGACGAAATCAGAAGGTCAAGACCTGCAAGAATCCCGAGATCAACCGCGACGTGTTGGAGGAGATGGTGCTGGAGCGGTTATGCTCTTCCCTGTTCGATCCCCGCGTCATTCCCTCCCTGCTGGAGCGGTACAACCGCTACGTGGCCGAGAAATCGGACAGCGCGCGGAATACCGCCGAAACGCTGCGGACAGAGCTTCTGTCGGTGGAGCGCAAGATCAAAAACACCGTAAACCTGATGGTAGATATCGGTTCGTCCGCCCTGAAGGACAAGCTTCTGGAGCTGGAAAAGTCCAAGGAGCAGTTATCCTACGAGCTCAAGCAGGCTCTTGTGGCCGAGAGTACCGCCCGTATCACCGAAAAGCAGTTGGTAAACCTCTTCCGCAAGGCCGAGCAGGAGCTTCGCCACGGTACGCTGACCAATCGGAGAAAGATCATCGATCAGTACGTAAAAAGGGTGGTGGTGTATCCCGATCGGGTGGAGGTGGTGCTGAATTTCGTGGAGGGGTTTGAGGTAAAGGA
>JAZNUO010000201.1:0-1763 GCA_045592305.1 Eubacteriales bacterium
CTGGCACGGCGTAGCCGTGACCGGGGGAGAGCGCGAGCAAATTACATGGCACTTTTTTTACCGACAAATCAATGTTTTCATTGGAGAATCGTATGAGATTACCTCCGATGCCCACGAGCCTCCGCCATCCACATAAAAAATCCCTCCCCACAACGGTTTTTTCGTGATGGGGAGGTTTTCTTTATGGGAATTGCACGGGCAGGGAATCGGGGAGGAGACGGGGGGACTTGGGAGCGTTTGTCAGGGGCGCGCAGAGGGCGACCGCCGTTTTTGTCTCGGGCAGATGACCGCTCCACAGCATGACAGCGTCGGGTGGGTCAGCCGTATCAAAGCGCAGGGGCATTCCCCCGCCCTCCTGCTTGGCGAGGGCCTCCCGCTCCACCCACGCGGAGGTGAAAAAACGGGCGGCAAGCTCTTCATCAGAAGGCAGACCGTCCAGCATGGCCCGCTCTCCCTCGGTGCAGAACCGATCGATCAGGGGCAAAGCCCGCTTGGGCGGTATAAATTCCTCCACGTCCACGCCCACCTTGCCGTCCCCCACCAGCAAAGCACCCGCGATATGACCCGCCGAATGGGAGAGATTGAAGTCGAAATCCACTACGCCCCGCGCTATTTCGCAGTAGGGTCGCCTATGTCCGTCCCGCCGCAAGATCAGCGGCTCGGTGTCTATCCCCGCCGCCGCAAGCAGGGAGGGAAGCAGGGACAACGCACCTAACCGCTGCGCCGTCACGCGGGGTAGGGCAGGGTGGTCGGGACTCCCGAAAAGCGCGGCGAGATAGGGGGCATTATCCCCGTGGGGAAATGACTGCTCCAAAAGGAGCCGCAGAGAGGGAATATCCTTGTCGGTGGGGACGGGACGGACAGTCAGATAAAGGCGGTATGCCATATCAGTCCAGCCCCATCTGTCCCATGAGCTTCTTGTTGAACTCCTCGGCGGTGTTGTAGCCCATCTTCTTCTGGCGGTTGTTCATGGCGGCGATCTCCAGAATGATGGCCAGATTTCGACCGGGCTTGACGGGGATGGTGATGGAGGGGATCTCCAGCCCCAGAATGTTGGTGGTCTCCTCGTCCAGCCCCAGACGGTCGTACATCTTGCCTTGTATCCACGTCTCCAGATTGATGATGAGGTCGATGCGCTCGGTCATTTTGACCGCACCCATACCGAAAAGACGGCGAACGTCCACGATGCCGATACCGCGCAGCTCCACATAGTGGCGAATGATGTCGGGGGCGGTACCTACCAGCGTCTTGGAGGAGACCCGCTTGATCTCCACCGCGTCATCGGCAATGAGACGGTGCCCTCTCTTGACCAGCTCAATGGCGGTCTCGGACTTACCCACACCGCTGTCGCCCAGCAGGAGCAGACCCTCGCCGTAGACCTCCACCAGCACACCGTGACGGGTGATGCGGGGGGCGAGATGGTTGTTCAGGGAGGCGATCATGGAGGCCATGAGGGGGCTGGTCTTTTCCTGAGAACGCAGAATGGGAACCCCCATACGGGTGGCGGCCTCCATCATTTCGTCCATAATGGGCGCGCTGGCGGAATGCACCACGGCCACGGGGCTGGCGTTGATGTAATTGGTGATGCTTTCACGGCGCACCTCGGGGGGGAGGGTCTCCAGAAAGCGATGCTCGGCGTACCCGATGATCTGGATACGGGAGGCTTCAAAGATTTCAAAGAACCCTGCCAGAGCCAGACCGGGACGGCTGATCTCGGGGGTAGTGACCATGATGCTCTCGAAATGGTCGGGAACGTAGACCTT
>JAZNUO010000202.1:0-2928 GCA_045592305.1 Eubacteriales bacterium
GGCAGGGGCGAGGGGAACGCCAGAGGGAAACTTCTTGAAAGAAGTTTCCCTCTGGACTCCCTTCAAGAACTTTCAAAAAGTATTATTTATCAATGATTTTTTAAAAGTTTTGAAGATTCCAAAGGCACTTTTCCAAAAGTCCCTTTGGCGGGGTGCAGGGGCAGAGCCCCTGCCCGACAAACCCCAATTTGAAGTATCCCCTGCTGCTTGACAGGCAACAGGGGATGTTTTTGTGACAGGGGGCAAAGGGGTTTCGGTGATTTTCCATGGAAAGCCGCAACCGACAGCTCCCGCAGCCCGTTTCGACGTTGGATCAGGGCGCATCCGTCACCGAAACCGTCACGTCAGCCCCCGTCAGCGAGCCGTCGGGGTCGCTTATGGGAACCAGGATCCATCGCGTGCCCTCGGCATTCTCCCCGCCGCCTTCGCGGGTCAGGGCGATGTGGACGCGCCCCTCGGATACGGTGATGTCCGCGATACCGTGCCGATACAGGGAATTCTCGGTCAGGCAAAGGAGGATCACCGACTTTCCCTTGTACAGGGCGGCGGGATCACGGTTGTAGACCTCCACGAAATCCGACAGGGAAGCGTCTGCGATCCCCGAGAGGGAGAAGTGCACCGACAACAATTCCTCAGAAGTCAGCACGCGGGGCTCGCTGCCGAACACCGCCCCCTCGGTCAGGAACTGCTCGGGAATGGAGGTGTAGGTCTCGGGGTTGTTGAGCCAAGCGTAGTATTCCTCGTTGATGCCGCGGTAGTAGGAGTAGTAGCCGCCGAACAGGATACCGTTATCCGCATAGGCGGTGGCATCCAGCCGAACCTCTCTGGGCTCGGAGGGCAGGGTCTCCACCGAGCCGTCCAGACAGTGTACCGTCACGCTCTCGCCGTCGGGGGTACGGGACAGACCCGTGTGGGGGGGTGCGGTCAGTGCGTCCCATCCCACCAGATATCCGTTGTAGGTGATGTCTCTGCCCACGTCCAGCAGGGCGTACGCCCCCACGTAGGCCAAGGCGGAGGGGAGGGTAAAGACCTCGCTGTCGGTGTAGGCGGGGAGCTTCTCCGCCCACTTCATGGCGAAGTAGGAGCCGCTGTCGTAGGTCAGGGCGCGGTCGGCCAGGAGACGGGTGTGGGGATGGGGAGAGGTGGCCCCGGGACGGTTGTCGGCGGTGGAGACCGCCACCATGTAGGGGTTGTCGTCGCTGCCCAGATAGAGGATGTTGCCGCACAGGCGGTAGATCTCGGCCTCCATGGGAAAGGTGTCCCGATCGTAGCTCCGCAGTCCCGCGGGGAGAGTGACCTCGGTCAGGTGGATGCTGTCGCGGAAGGCGTAGCCGTAGATGGAGATGACCACATCCCCGTCGGGGGAGTAGTCGGGGACGTGGACGGCAGTCTGCCCCGCGTCGGCGGTAAAGCCCATGCAGATACAGGTGCCGTCGCCGTGGCTCACGTAGCGCAGTCCCGTCCCGTCCACCGAGGAAGTTCCCGCGGGGACACGCTCGCTCTCCTCGGGGAGAGTGGGCAGCTCGTCGGTCTCGGAGGGGAGCGTCTCACCTGTGAAGCCGTCGTTCGGGGCATTTTCCCCGGGGGGCGGGTTGATGTTCCCCACGGAATCCTTCAGTCCCAGCTTCACCACTCCAACCAGCACCGAAACGGACACTACGGCGCAGAGCATAGCCACGCCCCAGCCGCTGTTCACAAAGCGGAGGAAGGGATTTTTGCCCTTGGGGTGAAGAGTCCTACCCCGCAGAGGGGTCACGGCGGCGGCATCGGGGAGCATACCCTCCTCGATGAAGGCATCGTCCAGCCCGTCCAGCTCCTCAAAGAGCCGCAGGGCGCTTTCATACTGACTCATACCGAATACCCCCGTTCCGCCAGATGCTTGCGGAGCCGCTCACGGATGCGGAAGAGCCGTTGGTTCAGGGCGTTCTCCTTTATGCCGTAGGCCTCGGCGAGCTGGCTTGGGGTGTAGCTGTGGAAATACCGCCCCACGAAAAGCTTGCGGTCGGTGTCCTCCAGCCCCGCCACGAAGGAGTTCAGAGCCTGTCGCAGCTCAGCGGAGGAAACGGCCTCAGCGGGGGAGCCGTCGGGATCGGGGAGACATTCGGACAGCTCGTGGAGGGGGGAATCGGGGGCGTGGGAGCGCTTCTCGGCGTGCTCGCTGCGGTAGCGGGAGATGGCGAGATTGCGGATGATGTGGGCGAGGTAAGTGCGCAGGACGCTTGGACGCTTGGGGGGGATGGTGTTCCAGGCGCGGAGCCACGTGTCATTGACGCACTCCTCGGAATCCATGTGGCTCTTGAGAATCCGCATGGCTACCCCGAAGCAGTAGGTGCCGTGGGCGTTGGCGGTCTCGGTGATCGCCCGCTCGTCGCGGGCAAAGTACAGCTCGATAATGGCGGCATCCGTCAGAATAGACTTGTCGGTCATGGGGCTCCTCCTTTCGGTGTGATGGCAGACGATTGCGAAATTGTGAAATTGGGGTTTATAGAAGAGTTTTGCCTATGTACTTTTCTTTCCATGGCGAAAGAAAAGTACCAAAAGAATCGCCACTTAAGGGAGTCACCCACGGTGCCTCCCTTAAGAAACCCGCCACCTGATCTGCGCGACTCTTTCGCCCACAAGGGGGCGAAAGAGTCTGATTGCGCGTAGGGTCGTCAAGACCCGAGAACCCGCACGAACGGCGGAGCGCCGTCCGCGCGGAACTCGCCGCTTCGCCTCTGCCCCAAGCTGCTGGTTATCCTGTTGGGAAAAGAAAAACGCAGGGTTGTCACCGAACGGGCGACTCACCGCGCGGCCGTCACTCTGACGGCCGTGCGGCCCCATGGCAAACTGCGACTTGACAGCGTGTCAGCCCATTTGCCCACCGGCAAATGGGCACGCAGATCAGGCGAAAGGATCCGTAAGGAAAGTACCGTGGGTACTTTCCTT
>JAZNUO010000203.1:0-1534 GCA_045592305.1 Eubacteriales bacterium
CTCCGAATGCGGCTCTGTGGTGGGTTGGGGTACCATCCTCCCCGCTACGGGACACATCTACACCGTTGTGGGAACCCAGCTTGTCTGCTCGGATTGCGGGAAGGTCTTTGAGGGCTCCGGACTTCAGTTCGTGGGTGATAAGGCCTACTACCTGATGAACGGCAAGCTGCTGGGCGGCTGGCAGTCGGTCAACGACGAGTGGTACTACTTCCACAAGACCACCTACGCGGGTCTGAACGGCAGCCAGTATGCCGACGGCAGCGTGAAGTTCCCCTTTGAAAACGGACGGCTCACAAGCGGTGTCTGGGTCACTACCTCCGCGGGCACCCGCTACTGGTACGGACCCGGCTATTACCGCGATTCCTCCACCGAAATCACCTCCGCCAAGCCCTACGAGATCGACGGAAAGACCTACCTGTTCGATCGGAACGGCTATATGAAGACAGGCTTTGTGGGCTTCTTCGCCGCTAACGAAACCATCTACTACGATTGCGGCACGGATGGCGTTGCCACGCTGTTTACCGGCCCCCATAACGATTATTTCTACATCGACGGAATCAGACAGAAGGCTTACCGGCTCGTGCAGGATAAAGAGGGGAACCTCTACTTCGTCAATGACGGGCACAAGATCGCAAGGAGCAAGAGCCTGTATCTGGGCGCGTCCTACGTGAGCGGCATGACCTTCCCCGACGGTCGGTCTATCCCCGCGGGCACCTATCAGTTTGATGCCGAGGGTAAGATGGTGATTCCCGAAATGAAGCACGGTGTTATCGGTGATTTCCTCTACATCAAGGATGTGAAGCAGACCCGCTACAAGCTGATTGAGTTTGAGGGGGATTACTACTTCATCAGCGACAGCGATAAAATTGCCAGAAGCATCACCCTGTATCTGAGCGCTACCTACGTGAGCGGCATGACCTTCCCCAACGGCTCGGCCATTCCCGTTGGTCGCTACACCTTTGGCGCGGACGGTAAGATGGTTCTCCCCGAGGGCGTAGGCCCCACTCCCGAGCATACCCACACCGAGGTGATCGACCCCGCCGTGGCACCCACCTGTACCGAAACGGGGCTCACCGAGGGCAAGCATTGTTCCGCTTGCGGTGAAATCCTCGTGGCGCAGACCGCAGTCGCCGCCGAGGGTCACACCGAGGTGACGGATGCCGCCAAGGCACCCACCTGTACCGAAACGGGGCTGACCGAGGGCAAGCATTGTTCCGCTTGCGGTGAAATCCTCGTGGCGCAGACCGTGGTCGCCGCCAAGGGTCACACCGAGGTCATCGACCCCGCCGTGGCACCCACCTGTACCGAAACGGGGCTCACCGAGGGCAAGCATTGCTCCGCTTGCGGTGAAGTCCTCGTGACGCAGACCGTAGTCCCCGCAACGGGTCACACCGAGGTGACGGATGCCGCCGTGGCACCCACCTGTACCGAAACGGGACTGACCGATGGCAAGCATTGTTCCACTTGCGGTGAAGTCCTCGTGACGCAGACCGTAGTCCCCGCAACGGGTCACACCGAGGTGACGGATGCCGCC
>JAZNUO010000204.1:0-5849 GCA_045592305.1 Eubacteriales bacterium
CCCCGGGGAGAGTCACACCAACCTCATCTTCGACATCGCCGCCCCCTTTGAGCTGACTTTGACCGATGCCGACCTGCGGAGTCGGGTGGCAGACGCCATTCACGAGGGGGACGGGCATCTGTTCGCCGTCATCACGGTGGATCGGGTGTAAATTGGGGTTAATCGCTGAGCACAGCTCAACAGAGAGATACAAGATACGCGCCGAGCAAGCTCGCCCGATACAAGATACAAGATAGAAAAGCGAGCGATACCGTATGTTTTTTTGCATATCTTGTATCTCGTATCTGGTATCTTTGTGTTTTACCGCTAAACCCCTACTTGAAATACCGGCTGATAGTTAGGTCTGCCCGTAATAAAACCGAAAGGAGATCCTCTATGCAAGAATTTATTGAGTCCCTGTCCGACTATCTGACCGACTCCTCCCAAGCCGTTACCCTGATCTTCCGGCTCTTCCCCTCGGTGCTCTCCATCGTGGCCTACGTGTTTCAGGGTCTCTACCTGACCTCCCTCTGCCGCGCCTCAGGGAGGGGCTCGGTGTGGATGGCGTGGGTACCCTTCGCCAACCTGTATCTGCTGGGACTCATGGCCGACGTCTACACCGACACCTACTTCCCCGCAGGTGTCCCCGGCGACCCCGAGGATGCCTTCCCCTCCGCCCTGCGCCGCAGGATGCTGGGCTTCTCCATTGCCAAGAGCATCAGCGGCTCCGTGGCGGTTGCGACCCTTTTTGTCAGCATCTTCACGGGCTTCATGGGCTTTCTCTCGGTTCTGTTCTCGTGGGGCGCGGCCGCGGACAGCTCCGTTACACAGGAGTTGTTCGATATGTTCAAGGTCAGCTTCCCCATTTTTCTGGTGGCCGTCGCGGTCTGGGGGGTGTTCGAGATCCTCTACCTCGTGGCTTTCTGCAAGAGCCACTACCGCGTCTGCGCGCTGGTGGGAGTACCGATGCCCGCTCTGTGGACGCTTCTGGGTCTTGTGCTCCCCCTCGCTCCCGCCATTTTCCTCTTTGTCCGCACTCGCAACCAAGAAAGGCTGACCGCCCGCTTCTCGCCGTACGGTGAGGAGCCCGCCCCCGAAAACCGCAACACCGACGGCGAAGCCCCGCCTCCTGCCGAGCCGCCGCTACCCGAACTGTACCAACTGTGATCCCTCCTACATACAAACTACCCGCCCTCACAAGCCGTGAAGGCGGGTAGTTTTACGTTCGGCACCGTCAGAACCATTCCAATATGGCCGCGATGCTCCAGATCACCGCCAGATGGACGGGGTAGAAGATATAGAAGCCATACTTGAGCCCCTTGCGCCCCGGGGTGCCGTTATAGCACATCAGCAGGGGGATCGCCAGCAGGCTGAAGCTCTGGATATTCAGGAAATAATTGCGGCTGGCGCAGAGCAAGAGAAGCCCCACCGAAAACGCCAGAAGCTTCCAGCCCCGTCCCGAAAAATGCCGTAGGAAGGTAGGGGCTTCCCCCTCCTTGTAGTCGGGCAGGGATGCCCAGACGGGGATAAAGACCCCCCAATAGCCGTAATCCACGTAGAGGACGTAGCTCGTGATAGCGTACACCCCCGCCACCGAAGCGGCAAAGGCGAGGAACCACAAAACGGCCACCCCCCATTTGCGGTGAGCCAACGCCTTCTTGCAGGCCTGCACCTGATAAATGAGCAGGATAGACATGCAGAAATTGACCAGAATGCCTCCGTCGGGCTCCCCCGAGGCGATGTAGGCGACCGTCTCGCAAAGGACGGCCAGCCCCAGCACCAGCAGAAACCGCTTGAGCTTGTTGCGGGTGTAGCGGCAGCCCTCGGCGATGAAGTAGGCAAAAATCGGGTAGGATAGCCGCCCGATGACCCGCATGATCCTCCACTCGGGCAACAGAATAGCGCCGACGTGGTCGATGACCATGAAAACACAGGCAAGGATCTTCAGAGTGGAGGCCGATAGTCCCCGACGCTTCGGGGAGAGGGTCGGCAGCGTGTTGTCCATAGCCCGCCCTTACTCGCCCAGGGCGTGGGTGCGGATGAACAGAACCCCCAAGGTGTTGCGCCCGCAGTGGGAGGAGATGGTGCAGCCTGCGCGGGTGATATGCACCTCGGCCTCGGGAGCGATGGCCTGCACCGCCTCCACGCAGGAGTTGACGACGGTCTCCTCGCAGCCCGCGTGGGTCACGAAAATATGTCCCTTGATTACGTCCGAGGCATCCCCCAGACGGTCGGCGACGTACTTGGGCAGCACCGCCCCGAACTTCCCGCGGTACTTCTTCCCCACCCCCATTTTGCCGTCCTTGACCACGATACAGGGCTTGAGAGACAGCATATTGGCACCGAAGGCGGCCAGAGCCGAGCAGCGACCGCCCTTGTAGAGGAACTCCAGGCTGTCGATGATGAAGGACGCATCCACGCAGGGCGCAAGAGCGCGGCAGGCCTCGGCGATCTCGTGGGCGGACTTGTCTCCCTTGGCGGTCATCTCGGCGGCGGCAAGAATCAGGAGTCCGCCGCCCGTGGAGAGGTTGCGGGTATCCACCACGTGGACGTTTTCAAAGCTCTCGGCGGCCAGACGGGCGTTGTTGTGGGTAGAGGACATATCCGAGCTGATGGTGAAGAAGATCAGGGAATCCCCCTCCTTGGTCTGCTCAGCGAAAAAGGCCTCGAAATCCACCAGATTGATGGCGGAGGTCTTGGGCAGCTCCCCCGTTTTCTCGTAATGCTTATAGATGAAGTCGGGGTCAATATCCACACCGTCGGTGTACTGCTTGTCTCCCAGGGCAACGCCGAGGGGCAGGATGGTCACGCCAAAGCGCTCTATCAGCTCGGGGCTGAGGTCACAGGTGCTGTCAGAGGCAATACGGATCTTGTTTGCCATGCTCGTATACCGGTTCCGCATAGGAACCCGTCCTTTCCTTGGATTGCGATGACCTCGCGGCGACGCACGGTCGATCACTTCATTGTACCGAAGAAATCTAAACCGAATCGAAATTCTTTGATTTCATTATACCGCAAAGAGCTGACTTTGTCAACAAGATTCCCGAAAAAAGGCGAAAAATCCGCGGTGTTCCATCCGCTCTTGACAAATTGGGGGCCTATTCAGTCGATATGTAAAATTGGGGTTTATAAGGGAGGCGAGAAGAACGCCAGAGGAAAACTTCTTGAAAGAAGTTTCCCTCTGGACACCCTTCAAGAACTTTCAAAAAAGCATTATTTATCAATGATTTTTTGAAAGTTTTGAAGATTCCAAAGGGACTTTTTCAAAAGTCCCTTTGGTGGGGTGCAGGGGTGAAACCCCTGCTCTATAAACCCAAATTTGAAGGTCGGCCGAACCGATACAAAGCTCCCCCACCCAAACGGGCAGGGGAGCCTTTTGTGATGGGGTCACTCCTCGATGGTGATGCGGATTCTACCGCTGGTGGTTTTGATCTCGCAAAGCCCGCCCTCGGTGGACTTGGGAACGTCTACCGAGCCCGAGGTGGTGTCGGTGTAAAAAATCTTGGGGGTGCGGAGGGAGCCCCCCACCGAACCGCTGGTGGTTTTCAGGTTCAGGGTGGCGGCATCGGCGCGGGTGAGGCGGATGGAGCCGCTGGTGGTCTCGGCCCCGAGGTGGTTTGTGACGGTGGAGTCGGTGAGGTCGATGCTACCGCTTCCCGTCTCCACCGTAAGCGTGCCGCAGGCGGTGTAGAGAAGGGAGATCCCGCCGCTGGTGGTCTCGGCGTTGACGGATTCTGCAACTGTCACGGACTCCATGCGGATGCCGCCGCTACTCGTTTTGGCGGTGAGGCTCTCCAGAGTGGCGGTCTGCACCCTGATCTCGCCGCTGGTGGTCTCGAGATCGGCGGCGGTAGCAGTGCAGTCCCCGTCCACGGTCTTACCGCCGAGGGTGATTTTACCGCTGGTGCTGCGGGCGGTCACGGTGTTCAGAGATCCCATGGCGCAGAGCGCCCCGCTGGTGGAACGCATCTCCAGATGCCCGCCGACGGCGGCGGCGGTACCGACGGTGCCGCTGGCGGAGGTCAGGGTCACGTCCTCCGAGAAGGTGTAGCGGACGTTGATGCTCACGTCTCCGCTGACCGTCTCCACAGTCAAAGACTTGTACTCCTCTCGGGGGAGGGCGACCTTCACGGATCGACCGCCCAGAGAGACGGTGAAGAGCCGCTCATACCACTTCCGCGTATCGGTGGCGCGGACCGTCAGCGTATCCTCCGCCACATCCACGGTGTACTCCACGTAGTCGCTGTCCGTGGTCATCACACGGCACTTGTCATCCTCGGAGGGGATCAGCTCCACGTCGGCGGCGATGACGTCGATGCGGATGCGGTGGAAATCCTGATTGACGAGGTGGGTCCCGTCCACAGTGTTACCGTCAAAGGAAGCATCCCCGACGAGGATCTTTTGCCCGCCCAAGCCGTGTCCCACGGCGATACAGGCCAGCCCCGACAGGATGCAGGCGGCGGCTACGATCATACTGATCCATACAGATTTTTTCATAATGGCTTACTCTCCTTTCTTGCGGACGAAGCAGGCTTTGGTGCCTCGCAGGGTGAGTTTACCGAGCTGCCACACGCCCTTGGCGGTGAGGTTGCAGAGGAGCAACCAGAGGACGGTGAGTCCCGCCAGCACCAGTCCCGCACCAAGGAGCAGAAGCCCGCCCGCGGGCTGTCCCTGTACGAACAGGAGAACGGCGGTGATGATGCCCGTGGGAACACTGACGGCGAGCGCCAGATCGGCGGCGTAGAGGCTGAGCACCACCGCCCAGAGGGTGATATAGACCGCCAGCGCCACGGCGACCAAGCCGAGGAGAATGGGTGCCCAGACGGGAGCGCCCGCGGCGATGAGGACGATCTCCCACGCCCGCATACGGCGCTTGGGCTTCATTCTGGCTTTCACCAGCTTAGGAAGGGGGAGATCCATGAGGATCTCCTCGGCGATGGCATCCGCCGAGCCCAGGGAGGCCACGGCTTCGGGCTCGGTCATGCCGCCCTCGGTGAGATCGTCCAGCATTTCGGAATAGAAGTCCAGAGAGGCTTGCCTATCGGCTTCGGGGATCCCCTCCAGCCGCTTTTCAAGGGCAGATAAAAATTCGTGCTTATCCATGTATTTTGGTGTCTCCTTTCGTGACGAATCGGTAGATGCTCATGATCTCCCGCCATTCCTCCTTGAAGGCTTCAATGCGGGAAAGCCCTGCATCCGTAATGCGGTAGTATTTGCGGAGCCGACCGTTATGCTCGGCGGAGCGGACGGTCAGCAGCTCGGCGGGCTCCAGACGGCGGAGGATGGGGTAGAGGGTGGATTCGGATATGTCCACGTAGGGCTTCATGTCCTTAACGATCTGATACCCATAGGATTCCTCGTCCTTGATGGCCGCCAGCACGCAAATATCCAGCAGACCGCGCTTGAGTTGTACGTCCATGGAGTCTCCTTTCTGGGGTTGATGGTGGTTTTCACATAATACTATACCATACACAGTATTATTTGTCAAGGGGTTTTCGGAACAAAAATTGCAAAAAAGCAAAGAAATTATTCAGGAGAAAGAAAAAGCACCCCCGCGCGGAGGTGCCTTCTCTGTTTGACCCGCTGGCCTTTTACTCTGCGGGTCGATCCTTATTTTCCCTTGGCCGCGTTGACCTCGGAAATGACGTCCAGGACCGTCTCCAGCTCGGCGGGATTCATGAGCGCGGGCTTCTGGCCGTTCCTGACACAGTCGACGAAGTAGCGCAGCTCGTTGAAGTAGCCGTCCGACTGGGGGATGTAGTTCCCTTCCTCCACGCTGCTGGCCATGTCCATGGTGCCGGTGGTCCAGTCATCCTTGTAGATCTTGAGCGCGCTGCCGTTGAATTCCAGCACGGCCTTCTCAAACTGCA
>JAZNUO010000205.1:0-4302 GCA_045592305.1 Eubacteriales bacterium
ATTTCAAATTTGGGTTTATCGGTCTGACGGAAGAGAGTGGAATGGGGAAGGGTGGCTACTCATCCGTCACGCTTCGCGTGCCACCTTCCCTCACAAGGGAAGGCTTTCGTAGTGTGCCTTTCGTTCTCCTGAAACCGAAAACACACTGATGCCTAAGGGTTTTTAGCTCGACGAGAAACACACTGCATGAGCCTTCCCTTGTGAGGGAAGGTGGCACGCCCGAAGGGCGTGACGGATGAGTAGCCACCAAGAAACATACCGATTTGTTCCGTCAAACAGTTCGATAAACCCCAATTTGCCTTCCCGCAAGCCCCGACCCGATGTCCCGCAAAATTGCAACTTTATTTTCCCCATCCTGCAAAAACCGTTGACTTTTCCCTGCTTTTGTGATATAATAAACTATGTATGCGATTCCCCGACCATTCGGTAATCATAGATCAAAAAGGACGGAAAAAACACCCATGAAACGCGATATTCTCCGCAACATTGAAGAAAATATGGACGGCTTCTCCAAGGGTCAGCGCCAGATCGCCCGCTACCTCCTTGCCCATTACGATAAGGCCGCCTACATGACCGCTGCCAAGCTGGGATCAGAGGTCAGTGTATCCGAGTCCACCGTGGTGCGCTTCGTCATGGAGCTGGGCTACGCGGGCTACCCCGAGTTCCAGAAGGCTCTCCAGGAATTGATCCGCACCAAGCTCACCTCCTTCCAGCGCATGGAGGTCACAAACCACCTCATCGGCGACGGCGACGTGCTGGAGAAGGTGCTGAACACCAACGTGGACAACATCCGCCACACCCTGGAGAGCATCAGCCGCGCCGCCTTCCGCGATGCCGTGGACGCGCTGGTCAGGGCTAAGAATATCTACATCATCGGCGTGCGCTCCTCGGCCATGCTGGCGGGCTTCTTCAGCTACAGCCTGCAAATGGTTTTCGATAACGTCCGCCTCATCGACACCACCGCGGGCAGCGAGCTGTTCCAGCAGATGATGGCTATTGGGGAGGGGGACGTTCTCTTCGCCATCAGTTTCCCCCGCTACTCCAAGCGTGTCATCAAGGCGGTGGAGTTCGCCCGCCGCGCGGGTGCCGACGTGGTAGCCCTCACCGACTCCCCCGAGTCCCCCATCGCCCCCTCCGCCCAGCAGGTGCTCATCGCCCAGAGCGACATGGCCTCCTACGTGGACTCCCTCGTCGCTCCCCTGTCCCTGCTCAATGCCATCATCGTGGCGGTCTCCCGCACCAACGAGGAGGCGGTCAGAGAGCGGCTTCAGAAGCTGGAGCGCATCTGGGACGAGTACGACGTGTACGATAAGAACCAAGGGTAATGACCATGACCGATAAAAGAATTATCGCCATCATCGGCGGAGGTGCCGCGGGTCTCATGGCCGCCGCCTACGCCGCTGAGATCTGCGACCCCCATACCGACGAGATCCTGCTGATCGAGCAGAACGACCGCATGGGCAAGAAGCTCCGCATCACGGGCAAGGGTCGGTGCAACCTCACCAACGACTGCGACCGTGACGAGTTTCTGGCGAGCGTCCCCACCAACCCCCGCTTCCTCTACGCCGCCCTGGCGGGCTTTGATACCAAGGATACTCAAGACTACTTTGAGTCTCTGGGGGTTCCCCTCAAGGTGGAGCGGGGCAAGCGGGTCTTTCCCGTGTCCGATAAGGCGGGAGACGTGGTGGAGGCTCTGGTGAAGCGCTGCCGCGAGCTGGGGGTCAAGACTCTCCAAGGCCGCGTGACCTCGGTTCATACCGAGAACGCGGACGGAAAGCCCACCGTCACCTCGGTCCGCGTGGGCGGGAAGGACATCCCCGTGACCGCCGCCATCCTCTGTACGGGCGGCTGCTCCTACCCCGTGACCGGCTCCGACGGAAACGGCTACAGGTTGGCCGAGTCCCTGGGTCACACTATCGTTACTCCCAAGGCCTCCCTCGTGCCGCTGGTCTGCGAGGGTAAGCTGTGTTCCCGCATGATGGGGCTGTCCCTGCGCAACGTCAGCCTGCGGGTGAAGGACACCGCCAAAAACAAATTCATCTACGAGGACTTCGGTGAGATGCTTTTCACCCACTACGGCGTGACGGGACCCCTGATCCTCTCGGCCTCCGCCCACATTCCCGACGTGGAATCGGGGAAGTACGAGCTGCATATCAACCTCAAGCCCGCTCTGGATGACGCCGCCCTGGACGCCCGCATCCTGTCGGATTTCAAAAAGTACGCCAACAGGGACTTCATCAACGCCCTCTCCGATCTCCTCCCCGTCAAGGCCATCGAGCCCGTGGTGGAGCTTTCGGGCATTGACCCCCGCGTGAAGGTCAACGCCATCACCAGGGAGCAGAGGCGCGCGCTGGTGTCCGTCCTCCACGACATCACCCTCCGCCCCATCCGCACCCGTCCCATCGCCGAGGCCATTATCACCAAGGGAGGTGTCAAGGTCAGCGAGGTGGACCCCAAGACCATGGAGTCCAAGCTGACCCGCGGCTTCTACTTCGCGGGGGAGGTGCTGGATGTGGACGCGTATACGGGCGGCTTTAATTTGCAGATCGCCTTCTCCACCGCCAGACTTGCGGCGCAGTCTGCCGTGTGGGGCGGATGAGGAAGATACCAAGATACGAGATACAAGATACAAGATAAGCCGCACAGCTCGGTATTTCTCGGAAGGCTTGTATCCTGCGCACCGTGTCTTTGGCGTTCACTTCCGTAGCCCTTGTCTATCTCGTATCTCGTATCTCGTATCTCGTATCTTGTATCTCGTATATTAACCATAAAGGAGTCAACCTCTGCTATGTCCCACATCCAAATCGCCATCGACGGCCCCAGCGGAGCCGGTAAGTCCTCTCTCTCCAAGGCCGTAGCCAAAGCTCTCGGCATCATCTACGTGGATACGGGCGCTCTCTACCGCACCGTGGGCTACTACGCCCGCGAGATCGGTCTCCCCGCCGATAAAGTGAAGATCACCCCCATCGTATCCCACCTGCACGAGATCACCATTGAGGTGAAGTACGAAAACGGCGTTCAGTGCGTCTATCTTAACGGCGAGAACCTGGGCGACCGCATCCGCTCCTCGGATATGTCCATGTACGCCTCCGCCGTCTCTGCCGTCCCCGAGGTCCGCGCGTACCTTTTGGATACCCAGAAGGACATCGCCGCCAAAAACTCGGTCATCATGGACGGCCGCGACATCGGTACCGTCATCCTCCCCGACGCTGATGTGAAGATCTTCCTCACCGCCTCCCCCGAGGCTCGGGCCCGCCGCCGTACCCGGGAGCTGGCGGATAAGGGGATGCCCGACACCTACGAGAACGTTCTCGCCGACATGATCCGCCGCGACGAGCAGGATCGCAACCGTGACATAGCCCCCGCCGTCGCCGCCCCCGACGCGGTTCACTTCGACAACTCCTACGACGGCTTCGACGAGGCCGTGGAGGCGCTGCTGACCGTCATCCGCGAGGGACTGGCCAAGAAAGGGAAGGAGATCTGACCATGCGTAAGAACACCAAGGAAACCAAGCCCATCAAGCCCGTCAGCGGCTTCTACCGCTTCTTCCGCACGGTGCTGTACTACCCCCTTCTGTTCATCTGTAACCTCCGTATCCGCGGCAAGGAGAACGAGCCCGCTCCCGAGCAGGGGGCTTGTCTGGTCATCGGCGTTCACCGTACGTGGGCGGATGCCATCTACCTCTGCTGCGCCCTGAAGCACCGCCAGCCCCACTTCATGGCCAAGAAGGAGCTCTTCAGGATCCCCCTTCTGAACCTTCTCATCCGCGCGCTGGGCGCGTACCCCGTCAACCGCGGCGGCGCGGACGTGGGCGCTATCAAGCGCACCATTGAGATGCTGAAGCAGGGTGTCTGCGTGGGTATGTTCCCCCAAGGCCACCGCTACAATGGGGTAGACCCCCGTACCACCCCCGTCAAGACAGGGGCGGCCATGATCGCCCTGAAGGCGGGCGTGCCCGTGCTCCCCGTGTTCGTCAAGGTCAAGAACAACCGCCATCGCATCTTCTGCAAGAAGGAGCTCATCATCGGAAAGCCCATCTCCATCGAGGAAATGAACTACAACCCCGAGGCTCCCGGGGAGTACCAGAGAGTCGCGGACTACCTCTTTGAGAGGGTCTGCGAGCTGGGGGATTGATATGGCTGAGATTATTGTCGCCAAAAACGCCGGCTTCTGCTTCGGCGTCGCCCGCGCCACCAAGGCCGTGGAGACCGAAATGAAAAGCCACCCCGCGGGGGAGCGCATCTTCACCCTGGGTCGCCTCATCCACAACGAGATCTATAACCGACGGCTGGCCGAGGGAGG
>JAZNUO010000206.1:0-11340 GCA_045592305.1 Eubacteriales bacterium
GCAAAACCTTTCTATAAACCCCAATTTTACATATCGCCTGAATCGTTACGCTCGGTTCTGTCGAAAAAACGGGAAAAGTTTCCACCTCCAGAGATACCAAAAATTACCAAAAAATATTGACACCGACGGCGAACTGTGCTATAATACACGTGTATTTCCCCCTACCCCCGTCCAATCGGGAGGATGGGGGCAAATCCGCCGCGCGGATGCTGTCGCTCCGACCTCTCCCGAAGGGGTGTCGGTCGAATATGGCTCTGTTGTCCGTATTCCTGAGGAAGGTGGAGGACGCGTCTGCCCCCCCGGGGAGGGTGACTCTTAGGGTTACTCTCCCCCACATTTTGCCTTCTGTGTGACGATTCCGTGAGGTTTTTTCGAAAAAAACATCTTTTTTGTCAATATCTCTTGATTTTTCGGAATTGATATGTTATAATGTACTTGGTAAAATAGTATTCGTATACGTAAGGAAGAATCAATGGGCAAGATCAAAGAGTTATTGGCCAGATTGCCCCAGATTATGCGGGAGTGGGTCTGGCTGAGTAAATACATGAAGCGGTACTGGCTCAGTATCGGATTCTACGTCGCCCTGGGACTTCTGGGTGTCGCCATGGGACTGATCGTCAGCGTGGCGCAGAAGAATCTGATCAATGCCGTTACCGCAGAATACAAGATTCTGGAGGACATCCTGTCCGCCGCGTCGGTGGTCATATCTCTGGCCATTTTACAGATATTTCTGGGCGCGGGCTCGTCCTGGGTGTCTACCCGCATCAACATCCGCGTAGTCAATGAGATCCGCGAGGACATTTTCAACAAGATTATCGCCTCCCGCTGGGAGTCCCTCGTGGCTTACCATTCGGGCGACATCATCAACCGTCTGGAGGGTGACGTCAACACCATAGCCGGCGGAGCCATCAGCTTTATCCCCACTCTCATCACCCGTCTGGCTCAGTTCATCGGTGCTTTCGCCATCATTCTGTACCACGATGCCACCATGGCCATCTTTGCCTTTATCAGCGCCCCCGTGCTCCTTATCACGGGACGGCCTCTGATGAGGATCATGCGTAAGCATAACGAAAAGATGCGTGACATCAACGGACGTATTCTGGGCTTTAACGAAGAGGTGTTCCACAACGTCCAGCTCGTGAAGGCCTTCGGTCTGGGCGCGGCTTACTGCAAGAATCTCCGCGTTCTTCAGGCAGAGTATAAGAAGATCCGCCTTGACTATAACCGCGTGACCATTTTCATGAGTATCCTCATGGGCTTCATCGGTCTGATCGCGGGGTATAGCTGCTACGGCTGGGGTGTCTACCGCCTGTACGTGGGGGCCATCGATTACGGTGAGATGACCCTGTTCATCTCCTTGACAAGCACCCTGTCGTCCTCCTTCTCGGGACTGGTGCATATCATCCCCTCGGCCATCACCACGGCTACCGCCGCGGGACGGGTCATGGAGGTGACGCAGCTCCCCTCGGAGCACGACGAGCACGCCGCCGAGGCAGAGGTTTTGCTGGATCATGCCGAGCGGGAGGGGGTCCGTATCCATTTCCGCGACATTTCCTTCAACTATAATAAGTCCGAGATCACGGTGCTGGACAAGGTGTCCTTTGACGTGGAGCCCGGTCAGGTGGTCGCCTTTGTGGGACCCTCGGGCGGAGGCAAGACCACGGTGCTTCGCCTGATGCTCGGTCTGCTGGAGCCGCGGGAGGGAACCATCGAGATCGAGTCGCTGGACGGTAGCTGCCGCCTGAACGTCTCGGACAGCACCCGCCGCCTCTGCGCTTACGTGCCTCAGGGAAACAGCATCTTCTCGGGAAGCATCGAGTCGAATTTCCGCGCCATCAAGCCCGATGCGACCGATGAGGAGATCATAAACGCTTTGAAGATCGCGGACGCTTGGGATTTCGTCTCGGCTCTCCCCGATTCCTTCCATACCGAGCTCAAGGAGCGGGGAAGCAACCTGTCCGAGGGACAGCTTCAGCGCCTGTCCATCGCCCGCGCCCTGCTGCGCGACGCTCCCATCCTCATCATGGATGAGGCTACCTCCGCACTGGATGTGGATACCGAGGCTCGCGTGCTGAAAAATCTCATGACCGAGAAGCCCAACCGCATCTGTCTGATTACCACCCACCGCCCCAGCATGCTGGAATACTCCGACATTGTTTTCCGCGTCAGCGGCGAGGGGGATTTCGTCATGCAGGATCCCTCCGAGGGGCTTGGCTGGGATAAGGAGCTCGCCGAAAGCAGAGCGGCGGCGGAGGCCCGCCCCGTCGGTGATACGGCGAAGTCCGTGTAAAAGAACGCTTTTATGTAATTTTCTACCTTTAAGTATCTCTACATCGCGAAAGTAATTGTTAAGGAGGAATAGACCAATGGCTATCCAGTTGAAGAAAGGCTTTGTCCTGCGTAAGATCGGTCCGCAGTACATGGCCGTTCCCTACGGCTCCATGACGACCGAGATCAAGGGAATGGTGACTCTGACCGAGAGCGGATACCTGCTGTGGCAGGAGCTGGAAAAGGGAGCTGACACGGTGGAGGCGCTGGCTAAGGTGCTGACCGATACCTACGAGGTGGAGGAGGCCGAGGCCATCCGCGATGTCAACGGCTTCCTGGATTATCTTAAGGAGCTGGGAGTGATGGAGGCATGAGCTTTGACTGTGGGTCGGATTTCGGCTTGCCCGAATCCTATAAGGCACTGCGTGAGGAGCTTTCCCTCTGGGCTCGGCTCAAGCGTTTCCCGCTGTACGCGACCTTTGAGCTGACACCGTACTGCAATCTCAACTGCCCCATGTGCTACGTCCATCTGGATCCCGCCACGGCGGCCAAGCAGGGCAAGATCCTCAGCGGCAAGCAGTGGCTGGAGATTGGCCGTCAGGCGAAGGAAATGGGACTGCTGTTCGTGACCCTGTCGGGCGGCGAGCCCTTTCTGCATCCCGATTTCTGGGAGATCTACAACGGTCTGACCGAGATGGGCATTCTCGTGGACATCTATTCCAACGGCTGCCTCATCAACGAGGAGATCGTGGAGAAGCTGAAGGCGAACCCGCCTCAGAACATGAAGATCTCCATGTACGGTGCCAGTGACGAGACCTACGAGGTCATGTGCGGCTACAAGAACGGCTTTACCAAGCTGGACCGCGCTCTCGGACTGCTGAAGGAGGCGGGCATCCACTTCTACTGCACCACGCTCGCGGTCAACGAAAACCTGCACGATCTGCCGGCTATGTACGAGTATGCCCGCGAGAGAAATATCTATTTCTTCCATACCATCAGCGTCGCGAATTCGGTGCGCGAGTCCATCAACACCGCCGAGACAGCCAAGCTCAAGCTGGCGGAGTACAACTGGACGCTGGAGAGCATTGAGAAGGAAAGACATACCCGCCGATACCTGGAGCCCTTCCAGCTTTGCTCGGGCTACGGGATCACCCTCTTCATGACCTGGCACGGTCACTTGCAATTCTGCGCGTTCTCTCCCAAGCCCTACGTTCAGATGGGCTACGGAGCCGAGATGGCCGCCGCTTGGAAGGAGCTTCTGGCGCAGACCGATCAGATCCGCACCCCCGCGGAGTGCGAGACCTGTGAGTACCACGAGTTCTGCCGCCGCTGCCCGGGTCTTATGGCCTCCGAGAGCGGAGACCCCAATGTGCTTTCCCCGAAATTCTGCCAGCAGGCCAAGGATCTGTACCACGTGTACCAAAGGCTCAAGGCGGCCGAGGAGCAGGGCAATACCGAGGTCGCGCCTGAAAAGAACGAGGATTGACCGACGCGGGAAAGGGAAGCTCACCCCGTTTTAAAACCAAACGGTGTGAAGAAACCGTGAAAAAACTGCGCAGGAATTGTGATATTTGGCATATTGCACAAATATTGGTTAGAGAAAATCTTGAAGTTTGTGAAAAAAACAAGCAAAAATAATCTTGACTTTCATGGTGAAATGGTATATAATATATCATACAGAGCCAGATTTATAGAAAGGAGAACTCACATGAAAAAGGATTACATGAAGCCCGAAGGCAAGGTCGTTGCTATGAGCATCCGCGAGAACATCGCAACCTCTGAGGGAACCTCTGGTGACACTTACAAGATTCACTACACCATCGATGCAGTGACCGGAGTGAAGTACATTCAGGGTGGTGATGTGCCTGCTACGAACACAGGCAACGCAGCGTTCGACAGTTTCTATGATATGGTTAAGACTTATCTGTATCCTAACCGTATCCCCGCAAACTGCACTATCGACTAATGTCCCACCGCTGTTGCGTACCGCAACGGCAACCCGTAGGGTTATGGCTCCCCAATGTCCGTGACCCCGGCACCCTGTATGCGTATGCATACGATTTTACGAAAGGAAAAAGAACATGAAGAAGATTTATGTTAAGCCCCAGGCTTCCTCTGTCGCTTTCGCTGTGAACGAGAACATTGCTTTCTCCGGCGAGATCACTATGAGCTCCGGCGGCGAGGTCAAGTACATTCAGTCCTACGACGGATGCAACACGTTCCTGAGCAACACCGGTATCGCAACCGGTCTGCTGGAAGGCTGCATTGACTACCAGGAGATGATGGATAACATCGGTGCTCGTTTGGATCCTGACCACGGTACTGATCTGCTTGAACTCAACAAGATCCTGAAGGAGCTTGAGGAGAATAAGCAGGACTTCGTTTGCGCTGGTCCTAACCTTCCCATGGCATGAGTCAGGATTTCCGGATCACTGACTACATAGTTCAGGTAGCAGACGATGCTTTGGCTCGTCTGCTACTTGGTTTTGAGTACGAAACGGAAAGTGAATCGGCTTCTGGCGTTGCGGCTCAGGAGCCGATTTGTTCTATATACCGCTCTCAAGGGGTGACTCTGCACGGTGTGGAGAGCCTCACCCCCGCCTATCCCGTGTCCCACGTGCTGGGGATGACCCGCGACGTGGGTGCCGTGATCATGGCGGACGATCTCTTTGAGCGGATCACGGTTCGCGCTCGAGGCCCCGAGGGAAAACGGGAAGCCATGCTTCTGGGCATCTATTCCAGACTGGCTTATTTTCGCACACTGTTCATGCACGGCGCGCTGATCCATATTCCCGACTATGGCGGAGTCATGTTTATTGGTCCCTCGGGTGTGGGCAAGACTACCCAAGCCGTTCTATGGAACAAGCTTCGAGGGGCGGATATTATTAACGGCGACAAGGTCTTTCTGGGCTTGCGCGAGGATCGCCCGGGCGAGCTGCTGGCTTACGGCAGTCCTTGGACGGGGTCCTCTCCCTATTGCATCAACCGACGCGTACCCCTGCGGGCGATCATTCATCTGACCCGCTCCCCCGAAAAGGGGATCCGCCGCCTTTCCGAGCTGGAGGGGCTGTCGGTATTTGCCACGGCAACCTTTCTGCCCAGTTGGGATGCCCGCCTGACTGAACGGGTCATGGACAGTATGAACGACATGCTGCCTCTCGCACCCATGTACGACATGAGCTGCGAGCCTGACGAAAGCGCCGTAGACATGGTGGCGCAGGCGTTGCCGGGCGGGAGGTGACGGATATGCCGCAAGAAGAAACGAGAACGGTGGATCGACTGAATTTTTTGCAGATCGTGATGGAGGCGGAGGATCGCTCCGTGATTCCGCTTTTGGTGACGGGAGGCAGTATGATGCCCTTCCTTCTGGACCGTCGATCCATCGTATATCTGGAAAAGAACAGTGAATATCAACCGAAGCGGGGCGACATTGTTATGTTCATGCGACCCGATGGGGCGTGGATCCTGCATCGGATCTCCCGCCTGCTTCCGAACGGTGAGCTTCTCATCAACGGCGATGCCCAAGCATGGACCGAGACCATTATGCCCCACCAGATCGCGGCGCGCGTGGTGCGGATCTGCCGAAGAAAACGGATCTTTTCGGTGAAGAACCCCGTGTATCGCCTGCTTTCGTGGATGTGGATGCCCCTGCGTCCGATCCATCCCTTTGGGGCGCGACTATGCTATATCTGGCACCGCATTCCCTACAAGCTGTTCCCGCGTTATATGGAAAAAAAGAATCAATCCAAGCAGCCGTGAAGTCTCGCGGCTGTTTTTTGGGCTCCACGTGCCGTTCCCATGAATTTCGGGTGAAAGCCCTTGACAGGAATCGGTTTTTGTGCTATGATATAGCTACATATCAATCAGAAACAGAGGATAGACCATGACAGAATTTCAAAAGGGCTTTCTCGCGCTGGTCAAAGCCGGCCTGACGGATGGCCCCTTGGAGTATCCCGTCAAGCTGAATTATGAGGAAGTGTACCGACTTGCTGAGGTCCAACAGGTCGTGCCCCTCGTCTATTACGGAGCTGTCAAGGATCCCGCCTTCGCGGCAGAGAAGTACGCGCAGATTTTTTTGGAGCGTACCTGTGTGTACGTCGCCCACGGTGAGGATCAGGCAGAGACCGTGGAAAAGATTTTTCAGGCCTTCGACAGAGAGGGGATCTCCTATATGCCCCTGAAGGGGACGCTTTTGAAGTCCATGTACCCCAGCGCCGAGATGCGCGTGATGGGGGACTCGGACGTGCTCATCAAAATGGATGAGTATGATAAGACCCAAAGGGTGATGCTTTCCCTCATGTGCCTTCCCAAAAAGGAAAGCGACCACGAATACAACTGGACAACCATGACGGGCTTGCACATCGAGCTTCACAAGCGGTTGATCCCTTCCTATAATGAGGATTACTACGCCTACTACGGCGACGGCTGGCGGCTCGCCCGCCCCGTGGAGGGGGAGAGCTACCGCCATGAGATGTCCCCCGAGGATACCTTTATCTACCTCTTCACCCATTTCGCCAAGCATTACCGCGATAACGGCGTGGGGATGAAATACGTCATCGACTTCTACGTCTACAAGAGGCAGTATCCCGAGCTGGATATGGCGTATATCGCCCGGGAGCTGGACAAGCTACAGCTCTTCGAGTTCTATGGGAACGTCATGCGGTTGGTGGACGTATGGTTTGAGGGCGCGCCGTCGGATGAAGTGACCGATTATCTGACCGAGAAGATCTTTGCAGACGGCGTTTTCGGCAAGGAGGAGAACAGCAACATGTCCGAGGGCTTGAAGCTCTCCAAGGAATCGGGGTCGGTTCGCGCCAAAAAGAGATGGCAGCTCATCTTCCCCAGCTACTCCTCCATGTGTATGCGGCATCCCATTCTGAAGAAATGGGCGATTCTGCTGCCGATCTTTTGGATCATCCGCGGCTTCGACATCATTTTCCGTCACCGCGACCGCTACCGAAGCCGCATGGAGCAGCTTGCGGCCATGTCCGATGAGAATATCGATCGGTACCACCGCGAGCTGAATTACGTGGGCTTGGACTACAATTTCGGTGAGGATGACCCACCGAAGGAAACGAAATAGCCGTTTTTTTCCACAAATAACAGCGACGACAGAGCGAAACGGGACTTCCGCGGGCGATGTCGTCGCTGCTTTTGTGTGGATAATGGGAGTGAGGGTGGAGAGGCGGGAAGGGAACCGCGAAATACTACTTGACAAGGGGATTTATCTGTGATATAATGAACCCAATGTGAAGTCAAGGTTATCCATGGGAGGTACAAGGTATGAAGATCAAAACCGTGCGCCGCGCCTACGATGAGGTGATGGCTCTCCCCCGACCCAAGCACACAAAGCCTTGGAAGCCCTCGCTTCTGTTTCGTACGGTTATGCGGATCGCCTCGGCACCCGATCTGTGGGCGACTCACTTTACCTATACCCGCGACAAAAAGAGTGAGCCAAAGGAGCCTTGTCTCATTCTCATGAATCATTCCAGCTTCATCGATTTGAAAATGGCGGTGGGAATTCTCTACCCAAAGCCCTTTGGGATCGTCTGCACCACCGACGCTATGGTGGGCAAGGGGCTGCTCATGAAGCTGCTCGGTTGCATTCCTACCCGGAAATTCGTAACCGACCTATCCCTCATTCGGGACATGAAGTATATGCTCCACGAGAAAAAGACCTCGGTGCTGCTCTACCCCGAGGGGGGCTATAGCTTCGACGGTCGCGCTACCGCCATGGCACCCGTTATGGGCGGGCTCATCAAAATGCTGAACGTCCCCGTCCTCATGATCACCACCCACAACGCTTTCGCCCGTGACCCGCTCTACAACGGACTCCAGAACCGCAAGGTGAGGACCTCCGCCGACATGACCACCCTGCTGACCGCCGAGGACGTGAGGACGAAATCCACCGAGGAGCTGGAGGCCATTGTCCAAAAGGCCTTTACCTTTGACAATCTGGCCGAGCAGTACGAGCGGGGGGTGAAGATCCGGGAGACCTTCCGCGCCGACGGGCTTCACCGCATCCTGTACAAGTGCCCCGCCTGCATGGCCGAGGGGGACATGGAGGGGAAGGGAACCCGTCTGACCTGCCACGCCTGTGGAAAGTCTTGGTTTTTGAACGAGGACAGCCGCTTGGAGGCTACCGAGGGGATCACTGAGTTCCCTCACATTCCCGACTGGTACGATTGGGAACGGCAAGAGGTGAAGCGGGAGATCGACCGCGGGGAGTACCGTCTGGATACGCCCGTGAAGATCGGGCTGATGGTGGACTACAAGGGACTCTACATGGTGGGTGACGGCTGGCTGACTCATAACAAGGACGGCTTCCGTCTGACGGGCTGCAAGGGCAAGCTCAACTACGAGCAGAAGCCCCGCGCCTCCCACACCCTGAACGCCGACTTCTACTGGTACTGCATCGGGGACGTCATCGGCATCGGCAACCGCGACTGCCTGTACTACTGTTTCCCCACCGCCGACGATGGCAGAATTCCCCCCGTGGCCAAGGCGAGACTGGCCACCGAGGAGCTGTACAAGGTGGCTATGGCTGACTGCCGCCGCCCTGCCAAGGGGAAGCCCGAGGCGGGGGAGTGAGCTCGGTTTTTCACCGATACGCAAGGATTTATCCACAAAAAAGAGGGACGACAGCCCTCCGACGCTCGGAAAATGGGCGCGAGGAGGGGTGTCGTCCCCTTTGGGGTGTGGGGAAGTGGGTCAGCTTTCCGCCCCTAACAGGTAGGCGATACTGACTCCCAGCACCTTGGCGATCTCGGGGAGCAGGGTAATATCGGGGCAGGATAGCTCTCGCTCCCATTTGGATACGGCTTGGGCAGAGACCCCGAACAGCTCTCCGAAGGAGGTCTGGCTCATGGAATTCTCTTGTCGATAGGAGCGGATGGAGGCGGAGATGCGGAGGGTGTTCATGGGGGACTCCTTTCTTGGGGATGAGGTTCAAATTTGGGTTTATCGGTGCGATTACTTTTCTACGTAGGGGAGGGGCAAGCCCCTCCCCTACGGCGAAACGTGAGCAATCTGCTAAAGCCCAATTTCACACCAACCGATACACGTCAAACCCGCCCTTGACGGGGCGGCGGGTCATGAGACCACAGCCGATCATCTCGCGGCGGATGGTGCAGTAGTCATCAAAAATCTCTTGAATGATGACCTTGACCTCGGGTTCGGGGTAGTCGCGGTCCCGCTCGAAGCGGCGGCTGATCTCGCGGAGAACGATCTCCTGCTTTTTGCGCTGGGCGGGGAGGCGGGTAAGGCGACCGTACTTGAAGAAGGCAGAGATCACCTCCCGCTCGTAGGCGGCCTCCTTGTCGGCGGTGGTATCCCCCGTGATGAGGAGGTCGCGGAGGGTGCGGTCGAAGATGTCCCTGTTCAGGGAGTAGATGATGTAGAACTGAGCGCGGGAGCAGTTCACCATGCCCGCCGCTTCCATTTTTTTGAGGTGGTAGCACACCGTGGCGGGGGTCAGCTCCAGCTTGGTAGCGATCAGCTCCACGTAGGAGTCCCCTTCGGCGAGGATGTTGATGATGCGCAGGCGGGTCTCGTCGGCGAGGAGTTTTAAAAGGGTGAGATTTTCGGTCATGTCACACCTCCTCCATCAGCCCGTGATAGACCCCGTTCTCTTTACGCCATGCCTCCCAAATTGCCAGCATTTGGCGAACCGCACCGATCTTGATGCGGAACTCAAAGGTGTTCTTGACATCCCCCGCCGCCTCGGCTTGGGAAAGCTCGGTGACGTATCCCGCGAGAAGCTGATCCCGCATGAAAAGGTCGGCTTGCCATGCGGCCATGAAGGAGAGCTTTTCGTTCTCGTTCAAAGTGGTGTAGATTGCCCCGTGGCGGGGATATTTGGGGAGGACATAGTTGAAGAAGTTTTGTCTGGTCTTTTGATACAAGGTTTCACGGCTGCCGCCGGTGTTGAACAGAAGCCCCGCGTTGCCGCAGAGGGTGTACATACCCTGTTCGATCAGCAGAGCCTTGCGCTCCCCCGCCCTATCCTTGGGGACAGCATCCAGACGAGCCTTGCACTCGGCGCATTTGGCGCGGGTTAGGTCTACCAGCGCTTGGTCGATCTCCAGATAATTCATGACGTGGATTCCTTTCTGTGCGAATTTCGCAGCACTCCGCGGCAGTGCGATTTATGGTACACTGATATTATACTCGTCTAATCACTTTTTGTCAATAGTATTTCAATAAATTTCTAATCACTTAAACCGATGGTTGAAATTTCCTCCGAAATCAACTCAATCAAACAGAGAACCCGACTGCCGAAACGGTAGAGAATAAAGTGATCGAAAAACCATTGACGCAGAACGATAAAAACCGTATAATAAAGGTACGGCAAAGCAAAAGAACCGCCCGACACGGAGCGGTGAATTTCGACGGAGGTATCTATGAGACGGTTTGTGAAATCCATCATCCCCATGGCCATCACGGCCGCCGTGACCCATTTTATGATGTTTCTGATTCTGGGCGACATTCTGTTCACCGTGGCCTGTGCGCTGGTGGGGCAGAAGTGGGCGGCGTTGCCGTATACGTTGTTCCTGTTCCTCTTGCAGGTGGGGGCGATCCTCATCGTGTGGCGGGTGCGCAAGCCGCGGGACACTGAAGCACAGCGGGAGTATCTGAGTCTGTTGGGCGGTGAGGTCTACAGCCGCAAGGCAGACCGCAAGGTTGTGTCCCATGACAAGACCTACCGCGCCGAGCTGATCGCCTACGCCGTGGTCGCCTGCGTGCAGTTCGCCATGCAGTTCAGCATCGGGGCGATTATTTACGCGCCTATCGCCTATCTGATCTTCCATATTTATAACCGGCGGCTGTGGCTCAATTTGCACGAGACGTGGGCGGGGGAGCGGATACGGTTGAATCCCGAGGGGTGAAAATTGGGGTTTATCGGTGAGTTTGCTACCCGTAACGACGCGCATATTTTTTATTTGCGCGTTCTCCCTCACCCGCCTGCGGGCGGGAGCTCCCTCCCGGAGGGAGCCTAAGGAGCGCGGGGCAAAATCACTTATCGAGTAACGAATTTCTGCGGGGCAAGGTATGAGGCCCCCTCCGGGAGGG
>JAZNUO010000207.1:0-2499 GCA_045592305.1 Eubacteriales bacterium
GCGAAGCCCTTCATTAAAGAGTGGTGGCCGGCAGTGCCGAGGGCGGCCTTGAGCGCCTCGGCGCGCACCGGTAGGTGCAAGAAAATTGCTGTGAGCCAAAGGGTTTTCAGCAATTTTCCGGTTCCGTATGTTTCTCGTTATAGCCAATTTTCTTGCGGCTTCCGCCGCTCGTCAGAGGGCGTTCCCCCCTCCGACACCGCCCCCCAAAACTCCTTTTTACCCCCGGGGGCTTCGCCCCCCGGGAACCCCTCCGGAGAGGCGGGAGGACGGATAAACCCACCGACAAACCCCAAATTTGAACTCACCGACTGAACCGCTACACCAAACAGTTCTTTCCCAATCCAATAAACGGAGTAAATATATGGAAATTTCCAATCAGAATCAAGTGAAAGTGCCCCGCCGTGTGCTGGGGTCCCTGCTGGCTTCGGTGTCGGCGGGGGTGGTGCCTCGCGCGGGCGCGCCCTATATCGCCATCGGGCGCAAGGACGAGATCTCAGCACTCCTCTCCGACCTGGAGCAGATCGACGGGGGTGGCGGCTCCATGCGCTTCCTCATCGGCCGCTACGGAAGCGGCAAGAGTTTCCTCATCCAGCTCATCCGCGGCTACGCTCTGGAGCGGGACTTCATCACCGCGGATGCCGACCTCTCCCCCGAACGCCGTCTCTACGGCAGCGGCGGGTCGGGTGTGGCCACCTACCGCGAGCTCATGAAGAATCTCGCCTCCAAGGCCTCCCCCGACGGGGGCGCGCTCCCCAAGCTCATCGCCCGCTGGATCGGTATGCTACAGGACGAGCTGATCTCGGGCGGTGTGTCTCCCGAGGATGCCCGCTTCGACGATCTCATGACCCGCAAGGTCAGCGATACCATGCGGGAGCTGGAGTTCCTCGTGGGCGGTTTCGACTTCGCCCGCGTCATCACCGCCTACTACAAGGCCTACCGCGAGGACGGGGAGACTGCCCGCCTCCGTATGTCGGCCTGCCTGCGCTGGCTTCGCGGTGAGTACGCCACCAAAACCGAGGCCAGAGCCGAGCTGGGCTTTCCCGTGTCGGTCATCATCGACGACGACAACTGGTACGATTTCCTCAAGCTCTGGGCTTCCCTGGTCCGCAAGATGGGCTACCGAGGACTCATGGTCTTTATCGACGAGTGCGTCAACCTCTACAAGATCGTCCACCGCGTCAGCCGTGAGAACAACTACGAGAAGATCCTCTCCATGTTCAACGATACCCTCCAAGGGCGCGCCCCGGGTCTGGGCATCGTCTTCGGCGGTACCCCCCAGTTTCTGGAGGATCCCCGCCGCGGGCTGTTCTCCTACGAAGCTCTCCGCTCCCGCCTCTGCGACAGCCGATTTGCCCTCGAGGGCTTCAAGAATCTCATCGGCCCCGTCATCCGTCTGCGCCGTTTAGCCGACGATGAGCTGCTGGCGCTCATTCGCCGCGTGACTACCCTCTACGCTCAGTTCTATAGCTGGGAGTGCCGCATCACCGACGCCCAGCAGTTGGCGTTTCTGAACCTCTGCCTCTCCCGCGCGGGTGCCGACAGCATGATCACCCCCCGTGAGATGCTCCGCGACTACATGACCGTCCTGAACATCCTCATGCAGAACCCCGAGGCTACCTTCGAGCGGGTGGTGGGGTCTGCCGTGACCTTGAAGCATGAGGACAGCGATCCCGAGGATGCGTGGGCGCCGACGGCGGACGAGCGTGCCGCAGGGCGGGGAAGTACAGCGACCAATGCGGATGAGCGGAAAAAGTTTAATCCTGAGGATCTGGATTTTTGAGGAGGACGAATGATGCTCTACACCCTCTCCATCCACTCCTCCAACCGCTACGCCTACGCCTTCCGTGACCGAGGCTTTGGAGGCTATGACCGTACCCCCTGCCCCTCCTGTGGGCGGGAGATCGCCACCCCTCTCCCTCGTACCGCTCCCCGCGCGTATGAAGTGGAGGGCGGAGCCAAATACCCTGACTTTTTGGAGTTTACGGGGGTTCCCGTGGGAGAATTTGTCTGCTCCGCGCGGGTGATCGACCTGCTCCGCGAGGCAGGGATCAGCGGGCTGGGGGAGGTCGAGTCGGTCCCTGTCTTTCGCGTGAAAGGGGCAAAGACCGAGCCTGTTTCCGAGCCTGTCTACCAATTCGCGTCCATCATGGGCCGCGTGGAGCTTGATCTCCCCGCCATGAAGGTGAAGAAAAAGAACCTCTGCCCCGCTTGCGGGCGGTTTACGTGGAGCCGTGAAAGGCTGTACACCATCCCCGCCGCCTTGGATATGGACACGTGGAGCGGTCACGACCTCTGCCGCGTGGAGGACTTCCCCGCTATCCTCGTGTGCAGTGAGCGGGTGGTCGAGGTCATTCGCCAAGAGAAGATCACAGGCGTTGAGATCAAGCCCGTTGCGGATATGTTCCGCGCATACTGAATAGATTACCCTATTGAAAGTTCTTGGGATTCTTAAACCCTTCTTTCAAGAAGGGTTTAAGCGGGGTGCAGGGGCAGAGCCCC
>JAZNUO010000208.1:0-1515 GCA_045592305.1 Eubacteriales bacterium
GCCGAGGAACGGTGCTCCTCCACCCATTGATAGTCGCCGTAGGTCTCCTTGGGGATGTGGTGGTCGATCTTGCATAGCTCCTTGCAGAGAGCATAGCGGGGGCTGGACACCCGATCCGAGGTGGCGGTGTCGATGACGTTGCCCAAGGCCTCGGCGTAGAACCCGTCGGGCCTTGCCTCGTCCTCGGAGCCGAGAAAGCCCACGTAGTCGGAGTAGTCGCTGTTGTTGACAAGGATCTCCTTGTGGGGGTAAGTCAGCCGCAGAATGCCCCGCAGACCCAGAGTAGAGCCCACAGCGTCGCCGTCGGGTCTCTTGTGGCGGAAGATCACGATGCGGTCATATTCCTTGATCTTTTCAAAGATCACCTTCATTTGCTGATTCATGCCTCATCCTCCGAAAGGGAATTGAGATCCTCCAGAAGCCGCATGGCCTCCTCCCGATCCTTCAGGGTACAGCCGCTGGCCTTCTGGTGTCCGCCGCCGCCGTACTTTACGGCGATGGGGTTGATGTTGTACCTGCCCGAGCGGATCTCGCACAGCACCCCCTCGGCGGTCTCGGTGAAGTTCACCCAGGAGTCAATACCGCGAATCTCCCCCATGGTGTTGACCATGCCGCGGGAGATGGTGAAGCTGCTGACCCCGTTTGCGAGGTGACTCTCGGTCTCGGCGCGGTCGGTGTAGATGTAGGCCACGCGGTGAGGGGTGGTCTGAATCTTCAGCACGAATTGGGCGCGTAACCGGATAAAGGTCAGATCATCCGAGTACAGATTGCGGAAAATATCGGCGGTGTCAAAGCCCCGCTCCATGAGGAAGGCGGCCATGGTATGGGTCTGGGCGTTGGTGGAATCGTAGCGGAAGCGTCCCGAATCGGTGATCATACCCGTGTAGAGCAGCTTGGCAGCCACGGGGGAGACGGTGAGCCCGCACTCCCGGGCAAAGGCGGTGATAAGGCCGCAGCAGCTCTCAAAGGAGGTGTCGGTGATCTCAACCCCGCAGATCTCCTCGCAGAAGATGTGGTGATCCATGCGGGCGGTGGCAGAGGCGGCGGCGTAGCGCTCGTCGCAGATGAGAGCCTTGGCGGAGGTGTCCAGCACCATGGCCAAAGCGCCCTCGTAGGCCTCGTCGGGGATTGTGTCCATGGGCTCGTCCACCATAAAGGCGTAGCGGTCGCTCATGTCGCCGACCGCGAAAATTTCCTTGTCGGGGAAAGAATCCCGCAGAATGTGCTTGAGTCCCAACTGGCAGCCCAGCGCGTCGCCGTCGGGGTTCTTATGGCGGTGGAGGATGATACGGGGATACCGCACCACCAGCTCCAGAATCTGTTCAAACATATATTTCTCCTGTGTTGTTAATAATCGTTCGTTGGGGAGGGAAAATTTCAAATTTGGGTTTATCGGTCTGACGGAAGAGAGTGGAATGGGGAAGGGTGGCTACTCATCCGTCACGCTTCGCGTGCCACCTTCCCTCACAAGGGAAGGCTTTCGTAGTGTGCCTTTCGTTCTCCTGAAACCGAAAA
>JAZNUO010000209.1:0-1888 GCA_045592305.1 Eubacteriales bacterium
GACTTGACGCCATAAACGGGGATGACCGCGGATGACCGCGGATGAGCGAGTTTGAGACTCCTGCCAACGCAAGAAAAACACCGTCGGAATAGCATAACCGTTATCGGCGACAGAAAAGAACATAGAAAAAAGGGTAACTCACCAAAAGCGAGTTGCCCTTTTTTGACCTGATCCGTTCACCTCGCATATACTGCCAAAAAGCAGAAATGAGGTACTCTTATGCAAAAAAGTAACGGCATGAACGGCTTTCCGAATTTTGCGGCGCTTCTTGGTCGCCGCCCGCAGGCATGGGCTTACGTGGAGGGAAGCCAGGATTATCCCATGGTGCGGGGGAGTCTGCGATTCTATCAGACCGCTTTTGGCGTGCTGGTCGTCACCGAGATCATGGGGATCCCCGATTCGGGGGACCCTTGTACGGCTCCCGTCTATGCCCTTCATATCCACGAGGGCGGGACGTGTACGGGTAATGGCACGGACCCCTATGCCGACGTGGGAACTCACTACAACCCCAACGGCTGTCCCCACCCTTACCATGCGGGCGACCTGCCTCCCCTGTTTTCAGCGGGAGGATACGCGTACTCGGTCTGCCTGACTAACCGTTTCGACCTGAACGAGATCATTGGCCGCGCCGTCATCGTCCACGCCCGACCGGATGATTTTACCACCCAACCCTCGGGAAACGCGGGGGAGAAAATGGCTTGCGGGGTGATCGTGGGGTAAGGACTTGCACAAAATATCAAAAACCCCTGCTCATTCGTAAGCAGGGGTTATCTGTGTGGGGAATGATCGCGTCATTGGATATTCGAGAGCCCGATCTCGGCCTCCAGACAGACTACACCGTCGGGGCGCTTGGTGCGGATGAGGTAGCCCTCGCCATCCCCCTCCGCAGGGGCGCGGTAGACCGCCAAGGTGTCCCCGAAGGCGGCCTCCCGCAGGTAGGACAGGGACAGGGAAGTTATCCACTTTCCGTCCATGGAAGGCAGATAATCGCAGATCATGTCGGGGTACCTGGTATTGTTCATGTGGCGGTTGAAGTCCAGATCGCTGTAGACGATGGCGCGGCTGCCCACCTCCTCCATCTCGGCGGTGTTGGGAATCCGCACCCGCTTGGGCAGAGCCGACTCGTCGGGCAGCTCCCCAAAGGGGAAGTCGCGGCGGAAATCGGTGGTGCGGATCATCTTCTTCTCGTAGATGTCCACCAAAGCCCAGTGGGACACCGCCAGAGCCATCATCTCGTCTCTCTTGTACACCGCGAAGCAACGGATGAAATCGTAGCTCTTGTTGTCAATGCACCAGGTGCGGACTTCAATGTCCTCATAAGCGTGGAGCGGGGAAAAGACCTTCACCATGATGCGGGAGAGCAGAAAGCCCTTGCCCTCGACGTGGTGGAGGTCGGTGAGATCCATGCCGTACTCGCGGCATTGGAGGTTGGCGGTCTCCTGCATATAGACCAGGAGCGCCGAGGGACGCATGACCCCGTCGCCGTCGGTGTCGTGCCATTTGGTGGTGTAGTGGTTGGAATAATACATGGTTATGCTCCGTTTATGTGTTGTGGATCAAATTTGGGTTTATAGAAGAGTTTTGTATATGTACTTTTCTTTCCGTGGCGAAAGAAAAGTACCAAAAGAATCGCCACGTAAGGGAGTCACCCACGGTGCCTCCCTTAAGAAACCCACCACCTGATCTGCGCGACTCTTTCGCCCACAAGGGGGCGAAAGAGCCTGATTGCGCGTAGGGTCGTCAAGACCCGAGAGCCCGCACGAACGGCGGAGCGCCGTCCGCGCGGAGCTCGCCGCTTCGCTTCTGCCCCAAGTTGCTGTTTCTCCTGTTGGGAAAAGAAAAACGCAGGGTTGTCACCAAACGGGCGACTCACCGCGCGGCCTCATGG
>JAZNUO010000210.1:0-4756 GCA_045592305.1 Eubacteriales bacterium
TGCAGGTGGATCGGCTGCTCATTGAAGTAAAACCCCAGGAAATTTTCGCCACCCTGGATTGCACCATCATCGATGAAAAAGCCTATACCAAGCTGGAAGATGGCCTGTGGTTTGAATTCATTGATCCCAACAGCACCGAAACCGAAGCATGGAAGCAGCGCCTCGCATCCGGCCTCACCGGAGTCGATAGTGTAAGCACCGTCAGTGATGGCAAATTCCAGCAGCATGAAACCCTGGGGCTCAAGGAACTCTACGAACCCTACCCCCTTCGTGCTTACGACGCCTGGACCAAGGATCGCTACGAAACCCAGACCCTGGTTATGAAACCCGTGGAATAACCCCTCATTTCTCAATGCCCCCTTGATTCCAAGGGGGTTTTTCCAAAAAGCCCTTTGGGGGGGGTGCGGGGGTGAACCCCCTGCCCGCCAAACCCAAATTTAAAGCTCGTCTGAACCGTTACGTTACGTTTTGGGGGCAGGGCGTTTGTAGGTAAAGACGTCAAGGAGGGTCACGCCCATGGCCTTCAGCTCGGTCACAGAGGTCTCCACGTCGGCGGGGGTGTTGAAGTCGGGGATGTGAGGCACCCGAACCGTCACCCGCTCAGCGCCCACAAGGGACAAAATCAGGGCGAGGTTGGACTTGACAAGGGTATTGTCACACCCCGTATAGTCCCTGTATACGGTTGAATTCATGTCCTTGATATCGATGAAGAAATGATCCAGCACCTGCGCGGCGGCGCGGAGGTTCTCCTCGGGTATGTTCAGGCAGGACTCGGCGTAGATGCGCCAGTCGGGGTGGCAGACTCCGCGGAAGGCGGTGATGAAATCGGTATGGAGCAGGGGCTCACCGCCGCCGAAGGTCACGCCGCCTCCCGTGGCCAGATAGTAGAGGCTGTCGATCTTGACCCGATCGTACAGCTCCTCGGGCGTGACCCGCTCAAAGGGCGGTTTTCCGTCCTTCCGTTCGCGCCACGTCTGGGGATTGATGCAGAGCTTGCACCGCAAGGGACAGCCGAAAGCCCCCACGAGGGCGGTGACTCCCGCGCCGTCGGTGGCCATGCGGAGACGGTCACAGAAGGCCAGCGGGAAGGTGGGCCGGTTCGATCCGCTCATGCGCTCACTCCGCAGGCTCGCCCATAATATCCACAATCTCGGGCTCGGTGGTCGCCTCCTCAGAGGTCTCGTCGGTGGAATCCTCGGTGATCTCCTCGATGATCTCGCCTTCAAAGGGCACGTCCCCCATCAGAACCTCCTCGGTGTCCACCTCCACGGGAACTCCCGCCAGGGGCAGATCAACGACCGTCTCGGTCTCGGGAGGGGCGATCATCTCTCCATCCACAGCGATATAGGTCTCCTCGGCGGTGAGCTCAGGGGGCATTACATCACCCATGGGCACACCGTCGGTGGGCTGGGGGAAGGGATTCACGCACCCCGTCACCGACAGAGCGATGGAGGCAGAGATGCCCACCACCGCCACCGTCTTGCCCAAGGCCTCCCGTCTGGCGAGGGCGTCCTCCAACTGTCTCACCTCCTGCTCGCACTTGGGACAAGTACCTTTGCAGTTGCCCTTGTGCTTGCACTCGGACACCACCCACTCGATGTCGTTCTGGCGGGCGATCTCGGCGCGAATCTCTTTGAGGATGCGGCATTTTTCTTTTCCGTAATATTTCATGGGAATAGCTCCTTTCATGTGGAAAGATTTATAATTTGGGTTTACCGCTGAGCTCCGCTCAGCAGAGAGATACAAGATACGCGCCGAGCAAGCTCGGCCGATACGAGATACAAGATATAGAAACGGAAGTCGCCGTAAGAGTTTTTGCATATCTTGTATCTCGTATCTTGTATCTTTGTATCTCACCGTTAAACAGCAATTTACATCTCCGTCACCACGCCCACAAACAGCGGCAGCCCCGTTTTGGTATCCACGATGGCATACACGAAGGGTCGGTCGAGGTAGACGTACTTGGGCTCTATGGGGGCGGACTCCGCCGCCTTATTCGAGCCCCACGTCACCGCCGCGGCCTTGGTTCCGTTGCGATCCACCTGAATGAAGGTCTTTTGGTACACGCCGTCGCAGTAGAGCTTCCCCTCCGAGGCGGTGCCGATGCCCGACAGGTCGGCTCTCCCAAGGTCAAACAGGTCGGTCATGCCCATCTCCCCCAGAGGTGCGGTGAGCTCCATGCCGCTGTCATAGGTGAACTCGGGAATACGGGTGTAGACCGTACCGCGGGTCTGCTCCTGCCACATGGCCGTCCAGTCCGCACCGTCCAGGGAGGCGGCGAAGTCATAGATATTGGTTCCCTCCTCGGGGAGAAGTCCCACGAAGCAGTAGGCGCTTCCCTTGTAGGGCTTGGCTACCCCGAAGCCCCCCTCCACGGTGAGGTAGCGGGACTCCTCGGAGCAGAGCAGGGTCACGGGGGTCTCGGTGCCGTTCAGGGAAGTGAAGGTATCTGTCCGAATATCCTTTTTCTCGTACTCCTTCTCCCACTTGGCATCGAACACCAGCGCGTTGACCACGTACATCACCGCATCGGCGGGGATGGGCTCCTCCAGAATGGAGTCGATCATGCCGTCGGTGTGGTGCTCCACCCACTTGTTGATGTCTCCTCGGGTAGTCTCGTCAAAGGGGGCGGCGTACTGCTGAGCCTGATACCAATCGGCGCAGGTCTGGAGGAACTCCTGACGAACGGTGAAGCTATCCCCGTCCCGATACCAGATGGAATCCGCCACCGAGACCTTGCAGTCCTTGCCCGTGTACAGGCTGCTCGTGTAGGCATAAAGTGCCTTGTTCAGCTCGTCGATGGGCATCCCCAGCACCGCCTCCATCTGGGCGAGGGTCTCACCCTTTGCACCGTTTGCCAGCATGGACAGGCAGATCAGGGCGGAGAGGGGGGACACCAGATGGTTGGTCTTGCTCTCCTTTTCCATGGCCACGGTGGTGTTGGTCAAGGCCAGCGAGAAATTCGCCATGGCGGTCTTGAATTCCTCGGTGACTTTCCCCGCCTCGGTAGCCTCGCGGACATAACCCGCCGACAGCTCCTCGGCCTTGACGTTCAGGGCGCAGGAGGTCATCTGCGCGGGGATGGCGGCCAGCATCAGCGCGGCCAGCGTAACAGTCAGAACGGTAGACAATATCTTTTTCACGGTATACCTCCTATTTTGCACGGCGCGGTCATGCGCCTGTACTCATATAGACGATATTTTTCCCCATATATACCTCCCGAAATACGAACATTTACAATTCATTCACAAAAACCCACGCACAAGGAGTCCTGCGGCGTGGGTTTCGGGATCAGTTGTCGGTTGTGGGGGGCTTTTTGGTCTTGGCGTGCTTCTTTTTGAGCTTCTTCAGCTCGTCCATAAAGGAGTCCACGTCGGTGAACTGGTGGTAGACCGAGGCGAAGCGGACGTAGGAGATCTCGTCGATGGCGCGGAGCTTTTCCAGCACCATGTCTCCCAGCTCCACCGAGGGAACCTCCAGGCGCAGGGTGTTTTGCAGCTCGAACTCGATCTCGTCCACGATGGCATCGGCATCCACGGTGCGCTTGCGGGTGGATTTCAGGATGCCCGTGATGAGCTTGTTGCGGTCGAAGGGCTCCTTGGAGCCGTCCTTCTTCAGCACCATGATCTGGGCTTGCTCGATCATCTCAAAGGTGGTGAACCGCTTGGCGCACTGGAGACACTCGCGGCGGCGGCGGATGCTGTTGCCCTCCTCAATAGGGCGGGAGTCAATAACCTTCAGGTCAGGATTGCCACAGGCGGGGCATTTCATGGTGGGGTTCTCCTTTCGGGAGGTCTTTCCCCTATTATACCATACTTTGATTGGTTTGTAAAGGACTTTTGGGAATTTCCCCCACTTCTTTGGCGATTTGCTTCCGTTCCCATAGGTAGTCCTCCACCACGTCCGCCAGATGGAGCGGGGACAGCTTCCCCGCCGTCACGCGGGCAAAGAGGGCGCGCACGCTTTCCTCGTGGGGACCGACGCAGTAGAGGTAGCGTTCGTTCACGGTCTCCATGCCGATGGCGTAGACGGGGGCGGCAACGGGGGACGGGGGTCGGGCGGTCATTCTCCAGAGGCGGCAGACGACGGGCTTTCCCCGCGAGACGGAGTAGACACGCTCGTCCAAAAGGCGCATGATCAGGCGGGGACAGGTTTCTTGTGTAGTCATAGGCTTTACTTCCCTTTCGTGCAGGCGGCGCGGAGCCGTTTTCTTCATTATAGCATAGCCGCCGAGGGGGAGAAAACCTTAACAAATACCAAAATCCGTCAGTGGGGCGCGGGCGGGGATGGGGGGGATCGGGAAAACGTAACGGTGACAACACCTTTTTCGTCAAACGCAAGCGGATCGCCGTCTTTTTTGGTCGAAATTACCGCTTGATTTTCTGTATATTTTTCTGTATAATGGTATCGAATATACAGATTTTATCGGGTTTTGTGTCAAATTGGAGGTTTTTGGTAATTGGATTTGGGCGACGGATAGGAGCAAAGCACTTCAAATTTGGGTTTGTCGGGGAGGCGGGGGAACGACCGGGGGAAAACTTCTTGAAAGCCTCCTCGCTTTGCTCGGTGCAAGTTTGCCTATGGCAAACATTGCGAAGTTTTCCCCCGAACCCCCTTTCAAGAACTTTCAAAAAAGTATTATTTATCCATGTTTATTGAATGTTTTTGAGATTCCAAAGAACTTTTTTCAAAAAGTTCTTTGGCGGGTAGCGAAGCGGCGACGCGGTAGTGAATGGATGCCGGTGGCATCCAGAGC
>JAZNUO010000211.1:0-2311 GCA_045592305.1 Eubacteriales bacterium
CCTTCGCGAGAGTGTCCCCAACAGGTATGAGCCGATATACGGTTTATGAAGTCATGAGGAATAGGAGAAGGATTATGAAAAAAACTTTGTTAACCAAGCTGGTTTCCGCGTTTCTGTGCGCGCTCATGCTCGGGAGCGTAGCCTCTGTGGCGGCACTTGCCATTGAGTACGTAGAGGATGAGGATCACTATCTGAAGCTGGTCTCCCAGCGGGACTGGGAGCTTGCCCCCGGTATCACCGAGTCAGAGATGATTTTGACAAAGGAGGACGGCTCTCAGCGTCAGGTATGCCACGTGGTGGAGGTGGATCCCTACAATCCCTACACCAAGGTCATGCCCAGTACCTACAAAATGGCAGAGGGACTGGAGAGCAAGGAGTACCAGGTACAGATCATGTCCGAGCAGGTCAAGTACGCTGAGGAGCACGGCTACGGAAACGTGGTCGCCGCCACCAACGCAACTCTGCATTGGTACGATACCGAATATTACGCCGAGCACCCCGAGCTGATCGGTGAGCCTTTGGGTACGCTGATCATGGACGGTGTTAAGTATACCAACAGTCAGGGACCGATGTGGGGCGCTGCTACCTGCCTCGTGATCAACTATGATGAGAAGGACGGTGTGCCCCGCCCCGCCAATATGCCCAAGACCGAGATGCGCTGGCTCAACTCCGGCATCACGGGCTGGGAGGAGCAGCTAATTCCCATTCAGTTCTATCCGTTAGTCGAAAACGGTCAGAACATTTACGGTCCCAACGATCCCGAGCCCCCCGCTCCCCGTACCTTCGTGGGCATCAAGGAGGACGGCACCATCGTCATTGTTATGAACGAGGGCCGCCAAGAGCCCTTCTCCCGCGGCTTCAACTGCTACGAGATGGCTGAATTCATGATCTCCCTTGGCTGCGTCTGGGCCTTCAACAGCGACGGCGGGGGATCCTCCACCTTCCTGTCCCAGCGTCCCGGGGAGGAGATGGCGCTCCATTGCTCCCCCTCCGACGGCGTTGAGCGCGCCACCACCCACGGTATCCTCATCATCTCCACCGCTCCCGCCGCGGGTGAGTTTGAGACGGCCAAGATCACCTCGGATTCCGAGTACTACACCCCCGGCAGCTCTGTCCAGCTCCACGCCACCGGCATGGATCATAACGGTGCCGCCGCGGATATCCCCGCGAATGCCGTCTGGCAGTTGTCCGACAGCTCCTTTGGCAGCATCACCGATAAGGGCCTGTTCGTCTCGGGCGGCAAGCAGGGAAGCGTCACGGTGCAAATGACCGTGGACGGCGAGGTGGTCGGTGAAAAGACCATCCATATCGTCACTCCCGACGCGCTCTCCTTCGCCTCCGCCGACATGGCGGTTGCCTTTGGCGGGCGTGCGGATCTCGGTCTGAACGCCACCTTCGAGGGTCATACCGTGGCACTGCAAACCTCGGACGTGACCTTTACCCTGTCCGATCCGGGCGTTGGCTCCATCAGCGGTTTCTACTTCACCGCAGGTCAGGAGAATCTCTCGGTCCTGACCTCCACCCTGACCGCCAAGGTAGGCGGTATCACCGCTACCACAACCATCCGTCTCGGCAAGGGCCCCAAACTCGTGTACCATTTTGAAAATGAGATTACGGGAGATGACGAGGAGAGGAAGCTGACGGGATGGTCTATTGATGCCGTCAGCGGCGATCCTTTCGGTGAGCTTCACGTGGCAGGCCGAGGCAGCGGCAAGGGCAAGAACGGTGACTTTATTCTCTCGGTTGCGTGTGATTACAGTCAGGTCAGCAGCACAGGGAAGCACACCCTGCAAATGACCTTCCCCGCCATCGACTGTACCGGCGCCACCGCCGTGGGCTTCTGGCTCTACGTTCCCCGCGATGCCCGCGACGTGTCTCTGGCGTTCGGCGGCGGCGGCCTGAGTTGCAGTGAGATTTCCGCCTTGAACGAAGGCTGGCACTACGTCACCGCTCCCGTCTCGGGAAATACGTTCTCCTACATCAATTTCTCCATTCACGAAACCGCAGGGGGGGCTGACGCATCCAACCTGAACGGTAAGTTCACCTTCTATATCGACGATATGACTCTGTACTACTCCGATGCCGTCCCGGATCACCGCGCGCCTGCCTTCTCGGCTCCCACGGTGACGGTCTCGGGTAGCACCGCGACCATGGAGGGACAGACCGTCTACAGCGACACCCCTGTTTTCGAGGTGGCCGTGACCGATGATCCCGCCTTCACCAATGCGACCGGTGTGGACGGAGGTACCGCCAAAGCCTATATCAACGGTGTGGAGGTTCCCTGTGTCTACGCGAACGGCAAGATCACCGT
>JAZNUO010000212.1:0-3547 GCA_045592305.1 Eubacteriales bacterium
GCCATCTGCTCGGTGCCCTTGCCGACTACCTTGTAGATGAGGGTCAGCTCGTCTCCGACACAATCATTAACGGAAATGGGTCTGCGGAGGAAGAGGCCGTCCAGAAGGATGTTGACGAACTGCCCGGGGGCTGTCACGGCCGAGGTGTCGCCCACAAGCACCATCTTGTAGACGGTGGCGGTCAAGGCGATATTGCTCTTTATCTCAAAAATTCCTTGTTTCATGATATACCTTTTACTCTTTGAAATTATGCCAATGTTGTTTCAATCGATCTACTGTAATGCTATTGGTTTGCTTTAGCCGTTTTGACAGATGCAATTAATTTTCGCCGAATCGTTCCACATCGATTTTTCAAACCCGCATACTGTTGATCGGTTAATCTTTTCTTTCTGTAAAGCAGCTCTAACCAATACTCCGATTCCGAGGATTCTTTCAAGGCAATTTCCGGTTTACTTATAAAATCAGCTCGGCTTTGAGCATACTTTGCCTCATGAATATTTGCTCCTATGGAAGAAGAACAACGGATCAGTTGATTGACGTATACCGTGCACCCTTGCATTGCCTCGCAAACATCGGATACGGCTATGGCAAAATCAATGCTTTCCTCTCGCAGTTGGTTCTTGTTTTCAGACACAGTTTTCTCCTTGCATCGTCAGCTAATAAACATTATTGATAAAAATCGATATGTTCGCCTTAAAGCGAACTCGATATATGCTCGCTTCGCTCGCATTCGATATATTTGCCTTACGGCAAATTCGATATGATATAGCCCCCTTGCCCCGCAGGGCATATCGAGTGCGCCAGCACATATCGAACGCTCTGCGTATATCGAAGACCCCGAAGGGGGCTATATCGAGCCGTTAGGCATCAATGGTCGAAATGGTGAGGGTGGTCTCCTCCAGCACGTCCAGCAGCACGCGGACGGTATCCAGAGAGGTCATGATGGTGACGTTGTTCTCGATAGCGAAGCGACGAATCAGCGCACCGTCGTTGGCGGAGCCCATGGAGTCCACGTCGCGGGTGTTGATGACGTAGGCGATGTGACCCTGTGCCAGCTTCTCGCGGATCTCGTCGCTGTCCTCGTCCAGCTTGGCGACCACGTGGGTGCGGATGCCGTTCTCCTTGAGGAAGCGGGCGGTGCCGCTGGTGGCCTCGATATTGAAGCCCAGGCTGTAGAAGCGGCGAATCAGGGGCAGGCACTCGGGCTTGTCCTTGTCAGCGATGGTGGCGAAAACGGTGCCGTAGTTCTGGAGCTTCATGCCCGAGGCCTGGAGAGCCTTGTACAGAGCACGGTAGAACTTATCGTCGTAGCCGATGGCCTCGCCCGTGGACTTCATCTCGGGGGAGAGGTAAGCGTCCAGACCCCGGAGCTTGTTGAAGGAGAACACGGGAACCTTCACGTACCAACGCTTTTTCTCCTCGGGGTAGATGTCGAAAAGACCCAGCTCCTTGAGGGACTTGCCCAGAATCACCTCGGTGGCAATATCGGCCAGGCTGTAGCCCGTGGCCTTGGACAGGAAGGGGACGGTACGGGAAGAGCGGGGATTGACCTCGATGATGTAAACATCCTCGTGCTCGTCCACGATGAACTGGATGTTGTACAGACCCACGATGCCGATGCCCAGACCCAACGCCTTGGCGTACTGGAGGATGATGCCCTTCACGCGGTCGGAAATGGAGAAGGGGGGATAGACCGAAATGGAGTCACCGCTATGGACACCGGTGCGCTCCACCAGCTCCATGGTGCCGGGGACGAATACGTTGCGGCCGTCGCAGATGGCATCCACCTCCACCTCCTTACCGCTGATGTACTTGTCCACCAGCACGGGCTTGTCCTCGTCGATCTCAACGGCGGTCTTGAGGTAGTGGCGAAGCTGCTCCTCGTTGCCTACGATCTGCATGGCGCGGCCGCCCAGCACGAAGGAGGGACGAACCAGCACAGGGTAGCCGATCTCGCGGGCGGCGGCGATGCCGTCCTCCATCCTGGTGACGGCCTTACCCTTGGCGCGGGGGATGTTCAGCTCGTTCAGAAGATTCTCAAAGGCGTTTCTGTCCTCGGCGCGGTCGATGGCCTGACAGTCGGTGCCGATGATCTTCACGCCGCGATCGTAGAGAGGCTGCGCCAGATTGATGGCGGTCTGACCGCCCAGAGAGGCGATGACACCCTCGGGCTTCTCGAACTCGATGATGTTCATGACGTCCTCGGGGGTCAGGGGCTCGAAGTAGAGCTTGTCGGCGGTGGTGTAATCAGTGGAGACCGTCTCGGGGTTGTTGTTGATGATGATGGCCTCGTAGCCCGAATTCTTGATGGTGGTGACGGCGTGGACGGTGGAGTAGTCGAACTCAACGCCCTGACCGATGCGGATGGGACCTGCGCCCAGCACCACGATCTTCTTCTTGTCGGTCAGCACAGAGGCGTTCTCGCCGCTGTAGGAGGAGTAGAAGTAGGGGATGTACGCGCCTGTGTGGCAGGTGTCCACCATGCGGAACACGGGGAACAGGTTGTGCTCCTTGCGGAAACGGTACACGTCCAGCTCGCCGCACTTCCACATTCTGGCCACGTACTTGTCCGAAAAGCCCATCTTCTTGGCGGCGGTCAGAGTCTCCGGCTCGTAGGGATGCGCCTTCAGGGTCTCCTCCATGTCCACAATGCGCTTGATGGCCTCGAGGAAGTAGGGGGTAATCATGGTGATCTCGTGGAGCTTCTCCACGGTCACGCCGCGGTAGACCAGCTCGGCAATGGCGAAGATGTTATCGTCGCGGAAGTCCTTGATGTAGTCCAGAATGTCCTCGGTGGACATATTGTCGAACTTGTGGTGGTAGATGTGGTTGACACCCACCTCCAGAGAGCGCATACCCTTCAAGAGGCACTCCTCCAGGGTAGAGCCAATGCCCATGACCTCACCCGTGGCCTTCATCTGGGTGCCCAGGGTGTTGGAGGCGGTGGTGAACTTGTCGAAGGGGAAGCGGGGGAGCTTGGCGATGCAGTAGTCCAGGGAAGGCTCAAAGGCCGCGTTGGTGTTGGCGATTCGGATCTCCTCCAGGGTCATACCCACGGCGATCTTGGCGGTGACGCGGGCGATGGGGTAGCCCGAGGCCTTGGAGGCCAGAGCCGAGGAGCGGGACACGCGGGGGTTGACCTCGATGAGGTAATACTCGCTGGTATGGGGGTTCAGCGCGAACTGGACGTTACAGCCGCCCTCGATCTTCAGCTCGCGGATGAGCTTGATGGCGGAGTCGTTGAGCATCTTGCGGTCATGCTCCGAGAGGGTCATGATGGGAGCCACCACGAGGGAGTCGCCGGTGTGGACGCCCACGGGGTCGATGTTCTCCATGCCGCAGATGGTGATGGCGTGGTCGGTGGAGTCACGCATGACCTCAAACTCGATCTCCTTGTAGCCCTTGACGCTCTTCTCGATGAGCACCTGATGGACGGGGGAGAGCTTGAAGGCGTTGATACCGATCCCCACCAGCTCGGATTCGTTGTAGGCAAACCCGCCGCCGGTGCCGCCCAGGGTGAAGGCGGGACGGAGCACCACGGGGTAGC
>JAZNUO010000213.1:0-5507 GCA_045592305.1 Eubacteriales bacterium
GGTTTATCGGAACGATAAACCGCAATTTCACGTTCTTCTGCCCCCTCGCGGGGCTTTTCTTTTTGCCGTGCCCTTTCGACAGAATCCGCATATACTGCTACTGAGCCGTCCCGCTACGGTGGGGCGGTATACACAGTATAAGGAGGAATCAGCATGGAAAAAGATCTTTTCCCGTCCCACGCGTCCGATCTGCCCCTCGCTGACCGTATGCCCCGCATGGAGCGTCCCAACGGTCAGGAGGTCCACGGCGGCTGTGGGTGCGGTTGCGGAAATCCCAGCCAAAGCGGCGGGACCGACACGGGCATCTGCCACGGCTTTGAGGGCTGCGGTCAGGGGAGCTGGGGACTTGTCGAGTACCCCCTCGCCATGGTCTACGCCCCCTGTCAGGTATTCCGCGCCCTGTATGACCCCGCCACGGCTCTGAACCGCGGCACCTTGTTCACCGAGCTGGATCTGCCTCTGGGCGGTGAAAGCGGCTTTACGACGGAGGGCTGCGCCTGCCGCGTAGAAAGGAGACGGGTATGATGAATCAGTATTACGGTCAGCCCTACCGCTTCGGCGGTCGGGGGGATCACAATGACCGAAAGGGCGACCGCGCGCCCTACCGTCGCCCCATGGGTCGGGGTTCTCTGCCCACTAACCCCTACGGCGGCAACGGAACCCGAGGCGGCTGCGGGTGCGGTCTCAACCGCGAGCAAGCCCACGGCGGCAACAGAACCTGTCCCAACCCCACCCCTCACGACCACCGCCAAGCCCTCCCCGTCATGGAAAACGGCGGGCGCGGCTGTGGGTGCGGGTGCAGTGAAGTCTCCACCTCCTGCCAGAAGCTTATGGAGCAGATCCGCGCGGTGGATTTCGCCCTCTACGAGGTGGTTCTGTACCTCGACGTTTACCCCCACTCCTGCGACGCGCTGGAGACCTACCACAAGCTGAAGTCCCAGAGAGAAGCCCTGCGCAAGGAGTACGAGAACACCTGCGGTCCCCTCACCGCCTTCAATAACGAAAGCGGCGCGTCCTGGGACTGGATCGGCTCTCCCTTCCCTTGGGAATACGGCGCGGAGTAAGGAGGTACTACCATGTGGATTTATGAGAAGAAGCTGCAATTTCCCGTTAAAATCAAGGACCCCAACCCCAAGCTGGCACAGGTCATCATCAGCCAGCTCGGCGGACCCGATGGCGAGCTCGCCGCCTCCATGCGGTATCTGCACCAGCGGTACAGCATGCCCTATAAGGAGGTGGTGGGGATCCTCACCGACGTGGGCACCGAGGAACTCGCGCACCTCGAGATGATCGCCGCCATTCTTCACCAGCTCACCCGCGACCTCTCCGAGGAGGAGATCAAGAACTCCCCCTTCGCCACCTACTTCGTGGATCACACCACGGGTGTCTACCCCGTAGCCGCCTCGGGGGTGCCCTTTGACATGAAGTATGTGGGCATCAAGGGAGATGTTATCGCCGACCTCCACGAGGATCTGGCCGCCGAGCAGAAGGCCCGCGTCACCTACGACAACATCCTCCGCCTCTGCGACGACCCCGACGTCCGCGAGCCCATTAAGTTCCTCAGAGAGCGGGAGATCGTCCATTACCAGCGGTTCGGCGATGCCCTCCGCATCACCCAGGATCATCTGGACTCCAAGAATTTCTACGCCTTCAACCCCGCCTTCGTCAAGGGGGACGGTAAGTAAGGCACTCTCACCCGCTTCATTCTACCCAAGCAAAAGCCGACGGCCCTCCCATACTCGGGAAGACCGTCGGTCTTTTCGGTTGAATTGATTACCGCTCCTCGCGGTAGTAGTTGATACCCAGCGCGGCGGGGGGCTGATCCTCCCGCTTGTTGCGGACGCTGGAGATGGTCAGAACAATGACCGTCACCACGTAGGGCAGCATTTTCAGGATCTGGGTGAAGCTCATGGGGAGTCCCAACTGCTGGAAGGCGGGGATGGAGGGGATGTAGGAGCCCGCCAGATAGAGCGCGCCGAACAGAGCCGAGCCGAAAATGCTCAGGTGAGGTCTCCACAGAGCGAAGATGACCAGCGCGATGGAGAGCCAGCCCAGAGTCTCGATGGACTTATAGGCCTCGGGAGAGCCTGCGTAGTTCATGACGTAGAACAGACCGCCCAGACCCGCGATGCCGCTCCCGATGATGGTAGCACCGTACTTGTAAGCATCCACGTTGATGCCCACGGCATCGGCGGTGGCGGGGTTCTCGCCTACGGCGCGGAGGTGGAGTCCCACCTTGGTCCTGGTCAGCACCACGGAGGATACGATGGCGATAGCGATGGCCAGATACACCATAACACCCAGATACTGCCAGGCAGTACCGGGGAGCAGAACCGAGAAGGGGAAACGGAAGGCGGGGAGAGCCTTGAGGTACTGATGACCCTTGAGTCCCGCCATGATAAAGCGCATGGCACCCACGCCGAAGATGGTCATGGTCAGACCCGTCACGTTCTGATTGGCCTTGAAGCTGACGGTCAGGACGCTGTAGAGCAAGCCCATAAGGCCGGCGGAAAGGAATGATGCAAGGATACCCAAAAGGATCATCACCACACCGGGGACGTTTCCCGCCTCCACAAGAGCCTGTACCATGGCGCAGCCGCCTGCCGCGCCCACGCACATGATCCCGGGGATGCCCAGATTGAGATGACCCACCTTCTCGGTGATGATCTCGCCCGTGGAGCCGTAGAGGAAGGTCATGCCCAGGGCGATGGCGTTGATCAGAAAATCAATAACGTAATTCATGCCTGGACCTCCTTCCTGGCCGAGCGAAAGACGACCTTGTAGTTGATGAAGAACTCACATCCGATGATGAAGAACAGGATGATACCCGTGATGATGGAGGGGAACGCGTCGCTCATGTTAAAGTCCTGCGCCACCTGCGCCGCGCCCTGATCCAGAAAGATCAGGAGGAAGGAGGTGAGGATCATGACCAGAGGATCAAACTTGGCGAGCCAGGAGACCATGATGGCGGTAAAGCCCTGACCGCCCGCCGACTCGGTGGTGATGGTTCGATCCAAGCCCCCCACGATAAGAAAGCCCGCGAGACCGCAAAGAGCACCCGAGAGGATCATGGTGCGGATGATGACCTTGGGCACGCTGATACCGATGTAGCGGGCGGTGTTCTCGCTTTCGCCCACCACCGAGATCTCGTAGCCGTGCTTGGTGTAGTTGAGGTAGATGTACATGGCGATCGTCAGAATGGCAACCACCAGAATGATGAGCACGTAGGCGTTGCCGAAGAGCACGGGGAGCATACCCACGCCCTCGATTCGTCCCAGGGTACTGGAGCCGTCGGGAGTCCACGTCAGGAGGAAAAAGGCGACCAGATAGGTGGCCACGTAGTTCATCATAAGGGTGAACAGGGTCTCGTTGGTCCTCCATTTGGCCTTGAACAGGGCGGGGATCACGCCCCAGGCCGCGCCTGCCAGAAGGGCAGTGACCAGCATCAGGAGAATGAGGCACCAATCCGGCACCTTGCCGCCCAGATAGAACAGGCAGGCGGTGGTAGCCAGACAGCCCACCAGCACCTGACCCTCCGCGCCGATATTCCAGAACTTCATGCGGAAGGCGGGGGTCACGGCGAGGGAGATGCAGAGCAGAATGGCCATATCCTTGACCAGCTTCCAGATCTTACGGCTGGAGCCAAAGGAGCCGCGGAACATGGAAACGTACATATCCAAGGGATTACGCTGAACCAGCAGGAAGGTGATGATACCGCAGACCAGAAAGGCGGCCACAATGGCAACGGCGCGGATCATCCAGGACTTCCATACGGGGATGGAGGGTCGCTTGACGATATGGAACAGGGGCTCGCGGGTCTTGCCGCTTCCCTTGGCGATGCTCTTAGCCATTTGCGATGTCCTCCTCTCCTGCGGTAGTGGCGGCGGGAATACTGCCCGTCATGAGCAGACCGATCTCCTCCTTGACGGCGGTACGGCCGTCCACGATGCCCGTGACGCGGCCCGAATTGATGACCATAATGCGGTCGCAGAGCTCGATGAGCACGTCCAGATCCTCGCCCACGAAGATGATGGCGGTGCCGGCTTCCTTCTGCTTACCCAGCAGATTGTAAATAGCGTAGGATGAGTTGATGTCCAGACCGCGGACGGGGTAGGCCACCATGAGCACCTTGGGGGCGGCGGCAATCTCGCGACCCACCAGCACCTTCTGGACGTTACCGCCCGACAGACGGCGGACGGGAGTGGTGACACCCGGGGTGACTACCTCCAGACTCTCCACGATCTCCTCGGCCAGATCGCGGGGCTTCTTGCGATCCACGAACATGGAGTGACCTCTGCGGTAGCTGCGGAGCATCATGTTGTCCACGATGTCCATGTTGCCCACCAGTCCCATGCCCAGACGGTCCTCGGGCACGAAGGAGAGACGAACACCCAGCTCACGGATCTGGAGCGGGGTCTTGTCGCGGAGGTTGACGGTCTCCCCCGTCTTGGGGTTGAGGTAGGAGATCTCACCGCTGTCGAGATGCTGAAGCCCCGCGATGGACTCCAGAAGCTCTCTCTGACCCGAGCCCGCGATGCCCGCGATGCCCAGAATCTCACCGCTGCGAGCGGTAAAGCTCACGTCGTCGAGGAGCTTGACCCCCTCGTAGCCGGTACAGGATATATGGGAAACGGTCAGTCTGTCGCAAGGATCCTTGGGCTCTGACCGCGCGATATTCAAGGTTACTTTCTTGCCGACCATCATTTCGGTCAGCATATTCTCGTCGGCCTCGGCGGTGTTGACGGTACCGATGTGCTCGCCGCGGCGGAGAACGGCCACGCGGTCGGTGAGAGCCAGAACCTCGTGGAGCTTGTGGGTGATGATGATGACCGATTTCCCGTCGTCCCGCATACGGCGCAGAACAGAGAACAGCACCTCGGTCTCCTGAGGGGTCAGAACGGCGGTGGGCTCGTCCAGAATCAGGATGTCGGCGTTGCGATAGAGGACCTTGATGATCTCCACCGTCTGCTTCTCGGATACCGACATTTCGTAGATCTTTTTGTGGGGATCCATGTGGAACCCGTAGCGCTCGGTGATCTCCCCTACACGCGCCTCGGCCTCAGCGCGGGAGTAGCCCGTCTCATCCTGGACACCGAGGATGATGTTCTCGGTGGCGGTGAAAACGTCGACCAGCTTGAAGTGCTGGTGGATCATACCGATCTTATGGGCGAAGGCATCCTTGGGCGAGGTGATGACCACCTCACGGCCGTCCACGAGAACGGTTCCCTCGTCGGGGAAATAAATGCCCGCAATCATGTTCATAAGAGTGGTCTTACCGCAGCCGTTCTCGCCGAGAATGGCCAGAATCTCCCCGTGGTAGACCTCCAGCGAGACGTTCTTGTTGGCTTGGATGCTTCCGAAGCTTTTGGAAATGTTCCTCATTTCCAGGGCGATGGGCTTGCTCACGCGGCACCTCCGATTGGTTGTATTCATATAGGCGATTGCAAAATGTTCGAATTGGGGTTTATGGGGATGCGCCAAAGGGAAACTTCTTGAAAGAAGTTTCC
>JAZNUO010000214.1:0-18021 GCA_045592305.1 Eubacteriales bacterium
AGAGTCGCGCAGATCAGGTGGTGGGTTTCTTAAGGGAGGCACCGTGGGTGACTCCCTTAAGTGGCGATTCTTTTGGTACTTTTCTTTCGCCACGGAAAGAAAAGTACATAGGCAAAACCCTTCTATAAACCCAAATTTGAACCACCCCCTCTCCTATCCAACCCCGAAAGGAGGCTCCCATGCCCGAGACCATTCCCGTAGAGACCCTGACCGAACGCCGCCTGATCCGCGCGGGTGCCTGTGTGATTCTGGAGGTGACGGTCACGTATCCCCATATCCCCGATGTAGAATCCCCCGCCGTGACCCGCTTCAATGACACCTACCGCGCCATGGCCGAGTCCTTTCTCGCCTGGGCGGACACCGCTCCCGCCGAGGAGTCAAGAGCCGCCTTCTCCGCCATGGGAGGCGCCGCGCCCTACCGCTTCGACCGTCGGATCCTGATTTGTGACATGACCGCCTCCGCCGAATCCCCCGCCCTCCTGACCGTCACCCGCCAAGCTACCCTGAAAAGCCGCCGCGGGGAGCTGACCGAGAGAACCGTCACCGCCACCGACCTCTGGCGTTTGCCCGAATGGACGCTGGCGAGATACCCGCGCAAGCCCTCCAAAAGGGCGCGGCGATCCCCCGGGAAGGGGAGCGCGGGTGCTTTACTTCGTTAAAATGAGGTGAAAAGTTTTATTCGTGACCCCTTCCGTTGTGCGAAGTTCCTTTTCGGCGAAAAATTGCGTGAAATTCCGAAAAGGTATTGAAATGTGAGGGAAAATGTGGTATAATACTCAGGTAAATATTTTCGGTTTGTTCATTTGCTCGTGTTATAAGTTCAAATGAACGCAATCCGTGAAAGGAAGGTGGATTTCTTGTCAAAAGAAGCCATTTCAAAGGTTCTGACAGCCGAGGCCGAGGCCAACGCCATCCGTGAGCGCGCCGAGCGTGAGGCTCGTGCCCGCGTGGAGGCCTGTGAGAAGGCCTGCGCCGAGGAGCAGGCCGCTACGCTGGATGCCGCCGCCGACGAGCTGGACAACCGTCTGGACACCGTCCGCCAGCGCGCCGTGACCCTCATCATGCAGAGCCGCGAGGAGGCCGACGCGGATATCGAGGTCATGCGCGTCACGTCCCGCGAGAAGATGCGGGAGGCCGTCAAGCACATTGAGTGGGAGCTCACCGACATCTGAGTCCCCACGGGATTCGGAACAGAGAAAGGATCTATTGATTTATGTCCGTTTGTGTCATGAAAAAGCTGACCGTGCTGGCCCCCGAGCGGGACGCGGACAGGCTGGTGCGCCGCCTCATGCGACTGCGGTGCGCCGAGCTGTCCTCGGTGCCTCTGGGGGCTCTGCCCGACGGCGGGGCACTTTTGCGGTACGATTGCGATACCGCCCGCGCCGAGGCTGAGCGCAGGGTGGCAGACGTTACCGCCGCGCTGCCCCTGCTGGATGCCTACACGGTCAAGGCCAAGCCTTGGAATAAAAAGCCCGTGGCCGTTACCACCGAGGAGTTCCGCGCTTCGGGGCGCTTCGAAAAAGCGCGGGAGACGGTGGCTGAGGTTCTGTCCCTGGAGGAGCGCAGAGTCTCCGCCCGCAACGAATACAACCGCGTGGAGGCTCTTTTCCGCTCCCTTGCCCCGTGGCTGGAGTACAAGCAGCCCCTGACGGGGGAGGGAACTACCCTTTGTGAGGTCTGGCTGGGAACCCTACCCCCAAAAACCCTCATCTCCGCGGCCGATGACGCGCTCGCCGATCTTCACGCCGGCGTGGAGGAGGTCAGCCGCGATGCCGACGCGCTTTACGTGTCGGTCCTCACCATGAAGGAGGATGCCGATGCCGCCGCCCGCGCGCTGGCGGGTCTGGGGTTTTTGCGGGTGAGCTTCAAGGGGCTACCCGCGGAGGAAAGCGTCCCCGCCGCCGAGCAGAGACAGCTCTGCCTCAAGGAGCTGGATCGACTGGATAACGAGATGCAGATCTGCACCGACCGCCTCCGCGCCCTGTCCGGGCGGCTGGCTGACGTACAGGTGCTCTACGATCTGGAAATGACCGCCCTTACCGCCGCCCGCCAGAAGCAGAAGCTGGCCGCCACCGAGCAGTGCGTGGTGCTGGAGGCTTGGGTGCCCGCCGAGCGGGAGGCGCGGGTAGCCGCCGCGCTGGACAAGCTCCCCTGCGCCTTTGGCATGGCGGAGCCCGCCGACTGGGAGGAGCCTCCCGTCCTGCTGAAGAACAATCCCTTCTCCGCCAACTTCGAGTGGGTGGTGGGGATGTACTCCTACCCCAAGTACGGCACCTTCGATCCCACTACGGTTATGAGTATTTTCTACTTCCTCATTTTCGGTCTTATGTTCGCCGACGTGGGCTACGGCGCGCTCCTGGTGCTCATCGGCTTCCTTGCCCCGAAGCTTCTGCACATGAAGCCCTCCATGACGAGGATGCTGAATATGTTCGCCTACTGCGGCATTGCCTGTACAATTTGCGGATTCATCTTTGGCGGTTGGTTCGGCGATCTGCCCTACGCCCTCATGACGGGCTTTGGGGGCTTTGAGTCCGCCGAGGCCGCCAAGGAGGCCTACCCCATCTTCAACGGCCTGGTCGTCACGCTGGGCGGGGAGCCCGTTTCCCTGAACCCGCTGGACAATCCTATGGCGTTCCTCGTGATCTCTCTGGCTATGGGTGCCATTCACCTCATCGCGGGTATGGCCGTGAAGTTCGTCCTCCTCTGCAAGCAGGGGGAGGTGTTCGCCGCCGTCTTCGACATCGGCTCCTACTGGGTCCTCTTCGCGGGTCTGGGGCTCATTTTCGTCAACCCCACCGTGGGCTGGATCGTTCTGGGCGTGGGTGCGCTCATGATTATCGCTACCTACGGACGTGCTCAGAAGAATCCCGTCATGCGGATCCTCATGGGCTTCAAGGGGCTGTACGATCTCATCAACTACGCCTCGGATCTTCTGTCCTACTGCCGAATTCTCGCATTGGGTCTGGCCGCCGCAGTCATGGCGCAGGTGTTCAACCTGCTGGCCACCATGGGAGGCCCTACCCCTGTGGGCTTCGTCCTTCTGGTGGTGGTGCTGCTCATCGGTCACGTGCTGAACATCGCCATCAACCTGCTGGGCTCCTTCGTCCACACCAGCCGACTCCAGTATCTGGAGTTCTTCGGTAAGTTCTTCGAGGACGGCGGCGTGGGATTCGCTCCCGCCGAGCCCTCCAACGAGTATTCCACCGTGGAGGCGGATGCTCCCGACACCCCCGAGTCCGCCGAGACTCGCTGAAACCGTATTCCTAAACATTGAATAAAAGGAGTTTACCTACCATGAAAAACCTCAAGAGAATCGCCGCTCTGGCTCTGACCCTGCTGACCGTTCTGTCCTGCTTCACCCTCTGCATCTTCGCCGAGGACGTGACGGGTGAGCCCCAGCCCCCCGTAAACGACGCTCCCGTCCAGGGCACGCCCAACGCCCCCGAGGCTCCCGAAGCCCCTGTGGCCGACACCGTCGCTACCGTCCTGAAGAACATCTTCTCGGGCACCAACCTGGCTCTGCTGGGTGCGGCTCTGGCCGTCGCCCTTCCCTGTATGGGCTCCGCTAAGGGCGTTGGCATCGTGGGCGAGGCCTCCAGCGGGCTGATCTCCGAGAACCCCTCCCTGTTCGGTAAGGCTCTGGCTCTCCAGGCTCTGCCCATGACCCAGGGTGTGTACGGCCTGGTGGCCGCCTTCCTGATGCTGGCTATGCTGGGTCTGTTCGGCGACACCGAGCATCTGACCTCCCTGCCCATCAACGCGGGCGCGTACTACCTCATGGCCTCCCTGCCCATCGCTCTGTCGGGCTACTTCTCCGCCGTCCGTCAGGGCCGCGTGTCCGCCGCCGGTATCAACCTTTTGTCCAAGCGTCCCGCCGAGTCGGGTAAGGCCATCACCTCCTCCGCTCTGGTGGAGACCTACGCCATCTTCGCCCTGCTGGTCACTCTGCTGCTGGTCTTCTTCTCCCCCTTCAACGCCTGATCGGTGAGATCCGACCCGCATTGAACCGCAAGGAAAGGAAAGTGCCATGACCGGACTGGAAAAAGTGACCGGCAAGATCATTGCCGACGCCGAGGCCGACGCCAGAGTGATCCTGGATCGCGCCGAGGATGAATGCGCCGCCGTCAAGGAGAAGTACGCCGCCGCCACCGAGGTGGAGCTGGAGAAGCTGCGGGAGGAGAATGACCGCGAGTGTCAGTCCCTCATCATCCGCGCCCGCTCCTCCGCCGCCATGGCCAAGCGCAACGCGCTTCTGGAGGCTCGCGCCGCCCTCTTGGACGAGGCCTACGCCCTGGCCGAGAGACAGATCAAGAACATGAACGGCGAGCAGTATCTGGATCTCCTCCAGAAGATGCTCCGCTCGGCTCTCAAGAACCAGCTTTCGGGGGAGGAGGAGAGTATGCGCCTCTACGGCGAGGATATTGCCCCCGCCGCCTACGAGGTCATCCTCAACAGCCGCGACCGCGATACCTATGGGGAGACTCTCCTGCCCGCCTTCCGTACGGGCTACGGCGCCAAGCTCCCCGAGACGGCCCACGCCAAGCTGCGTTTGGCAGCCGAGACCGCCCCCATTGACGGCGGTTTGATTCTGCGATGCGGTCCCGTGGAGACCAACTGCTCTCTGGCCATGCTCATGGCCGAGAACCGCCGCGAGACCGAGGCAAAGGTCAGCCGCATCCTCTTCGGGGACGCGAACTGATCTCCGCAAGGAAAATCCCATAAGGGAGTTACAACATGAAGAAATTACAACCCACCGAATATATGTACGCCTCGGCGCGTATCCGTTCTCTGGAGAACCGCATCGTGGGACGGGAGCGCATGGAGCTTCTGATTGAGGCGCGCTCCTCCGACGAGGTCATGGATCGCCTGGCCGAGTACGGGCTGAAGCTCCCCGAGACTCCTGACGGCGCGCCCCTCGCGGGGGAGGCCGTCTCGGCGGCGCGGGAGACCATGCTCCTGTCGGTTCTGCGGGAGGCCTTCGACGAGGCGGAGCGAGCCGTCCCCGATCCCGCTCTGTTCCGATACCTCCGCTACCCCTACGATTGCAACAACCTGAAGGCCGCCATCAAGTGCGGCATCCGCGGCATCCCCGCCGCGGGCATGCTCTTTGATTTCGGTACGGTGCCCGCTGATCGGGTGGAGGAGCTGGTACGGGACGGAAGCTACGAGTCCCTGCCCCCCGCCATGGCTGCCGCCATCCCCGCCGCCCGTGACGCGTATGACCGCACCGGCGACCCCCGCCGCATCGATACGGTGCTGGACAACGCCTGCTACGCCGATATGCTGTCCGCCGCCGAAGCCACGGGTGACGAAACCCTCATCGGCTGGATGAAGGCCAAGATCGATCTGACCAATATCCTCACCGCCATCCGCATTCTCCGCATGAACATGGGGGGCGTGGGGGAGGCCTTTCTTCGGGAGGCTCTCCTGGAGGGCGGAACCCTGACCGCCAACTTCTTCTCGGAGGTCTGCGCGAAGGGGGAAGCAGGGCTGTTCGAGGCTCTGTCTCCCACGGTCTACTACCGTCTCGCGCGGGTGGAGGGAGATCCCCGTCCCCTGTCGGCGGTGGAGAAGGCCTGCGACGACCTCTATGTGGAGATGGTGCGGGAGGGAGCGAAGATCCCCTTCGGCGCTCCCGTTGTGGGCGGATACCTCATTGGCTGTGAGGTGTCGGTCAAGAATATCCGCATCGTACTGGCCGCCAAGGATGCTGAGCTGGACACCGCGGTCATTCGGGAAAGGATACGGGTGAGTTATGTATAAGATCGGTATTATCGGCGAGCGGGACAGCGTTATGGGCTTTATGGCCATCGGCTTTGCGGTGCACGAGGCACCCGATCCCGAGACCGCCGCAAGGATCCTCCACACGCTGGCGCGTGACGAGAGCTACGCCATCATCTTCATCGTGGAGAACTACGCCAAGGTGCTGACGGAGGATATTGCCCGCTACAAGGATTCCCCCCTCCCCGCTGTCATTTCCATCCCCGGTCGAGCCGGCTCGGACGGGTCGGGTATGGCCGCCATCAAGTCCGCCGTGGAGAGAGCCGTTGGCGCGGACATTCTGTTTAAGGAGTAATTGGGGCTCTGCCCCAAGCCCCGCTTAAGAACCTTTTGCAAAAGGTTCTTAAGAATCTCCAAAAACTTTCAAAAAGCACATCACCTTTCAATAAGCAAAGGAGAGAGCCATCCGAGGATGGCCAAGCACAGAAAATGGTAGAAGGAAAAATTCTGAAGGTATCCGGTCCTCTGGTCATTGCCGAGGGGATGCGGAACGCCAATATGTTCGACGTGGTGCGCGTCGGTGAGGCTCGTCTGATCGGTGAGATCATCGAGATGCACGGCGACCGCGCCTCCATCGAGGTCTACGAGGAGACCGCGGGGCTGGGCCGCGGCGACAAGGTGGTGTCTACGGGCGCCCCCCTGTCGGTGGAGCTGGGTCCCGGTCTGTTGACCTCCATTTACGACGGCATCCAGAGACCCCTGGAGGCCATGCGGGAGAAGTACGGCTCCAACATCATCAAGGGCATCGACGAGCCCGCTCTGGATCGGGATAAGCTCTGGCACTTCGAGGCGACCCTCGGCTACGGCGACACCGTCACCGCGGGCGACGTGTACGGTACGGTGCAGGAGTCTGAGGTCATCACCCACAAGATCATGTGCCCTCCCGGCAAGAAGGGTACCGTTATGGAGCTGTATACCGGTGATTTCCGCGTCACCGACCGCATCGGTAAGCTCAAGCTGGAGGACGGCTCCATCGAGGACATCCTACTCACCCAGAAGTGGCCCGTCCGTGTGTCCCGCCCCTACAAGCAGAAGCTGCCCCCCGCCGAGCCCATGATCACGGGTCAGCGTCCCATTGACGCTCTGTTCCCCATCGCCAAGGGCGGTACCGCCTGCGTCCCCGGCCCCTTCGGCTCGGGTAAGACCGTGGTGCAGCACCAGCTCGCCAAGTGGAGCGACGTGGATCTGGTGGTCTACATCGGCTGCGGCGAACGCGGCAACGAGATGACCGACGTGCTCCGCGAGTTCCCCGAGCTGACCGACCCCCGCACGGGCAAGTCCCTGATGGAGCGCACCGTCCTCATCGCCAACACCTCGGATATGCCCGTGGCCGCTCGTGAGGCCTCCATCTATACGGGTATCACCATCGCGGAATACTACCGAGACATGGGCTATTCCGTGGCCGTCATCGCCGACTCCACCTCCCGCTGGGCGGAGGCTCTCCGCGAGATGTCGGGACGACTGGAGGAGATGCCCGGTGAGGAGGGCTACCCTGCTTACCTCACCTCCCGTCTGGCTCAGTTCTACGAGCGCGCGGGTCAGGTGGTCTGCCTCGGCTCGGACGGACGCATGGGCGCGCTGTCCGCCATCGGCGCGGTGTCCCCTCAGGGCGGTGACATTTCCGAGCCCGTGACCCAGGCGACGCTGCGTATCGTCAAGGTTTTCTGGGGTCTGGACTCCTCTCTGGCCTACCGCCGCCATTTCCCCGCCATCAACTGGCTGAATTCCTACTCCCTCTACCGCGACCGTCTGGAGCCTTGGTTCGCCGAGCACGTGTCTCCCAAGTGGATGGAGTACACCGGCCGCTGTCTCAAGACCCTCCAGCTCGAGGACTCCCTCAACGAGATCGTCAAGCTGGTGGGCGTGGATGCCCTCTCCGCCGAGGATCGCCTGACGCTGGAGTCCGCCCGCTCCATCCGCGAGGACTTCCTCCAGCAGAACGCCTTTGAGGACGAGGACTGCTACACCGCCCTGGATAAGCAGTACTGCATGATGGGTCTGGTCTTCACCTTTGAGGACAAGGCCCGCCGCGCCATCGCCGAGGGTGCCAACATTGATAAGCTTTCCGAGCTGCCCGTCCGTGAGCGCATCGGCCGCTTCAAGGCGGTTCCCTACGAGAGCTACAAGACCGAGGCAGAGAAGATCACCGCTGAGATGACCGAGCAGTTGAACCGTCTGGTTCAGGATGCCAAGGCGCTCTGATGGAGGTACTGAAACATGATTCGTGAATATAAGACCATAGAAGAAGTCGCAGGCCCTTTGATGCTGGTCAAGCAGGTGGAGGGCGTTAAGTACGACGAGCTGGGTGAAATTCAGCTTCCGAGCGGGGAAGTCCGCCGCTGCCGCGTGCTGGAGGTTAACGGCCGCAACGTGCTGGTCCAGCTCTTTGAGTCCTCGGCGGGACTGAACCTCGCCGAGTCCAAGGTGCGCTTTACCGGTCACGGTGTGGAGCTCCCCGTGTCCGAGCACATGCTGGGACGGGTGTTCAACGGCATGGGCGAGCCCATCGATGAGGGCGCACCCATCATCCCCGACAAGTCTCTGGACATCAACGGCACCCCCATCAACCCCGCCGCCCGCTTCTACCCCTCCGAGTTCATCCAGACGGGTGTCTCCACCATAGACGGACTGAACACCCTCGTCCGCGGTCAGAAGCTTCCCATCTTCTCGGGCTCGGGTCTGCCCCACGCAAACCTCGCCGCCCAGATCGCCCGTCAGGCCAAGGTTAGAGGCTCCGACTCCAAGTTCGCCGTGGTATTCGCCGCCATCGGTATCACCTTCGAGGAGGCCGATTTCTTCATCTCCGATTTCAAAAAGACGGGTGCTATTGACCGTACCGTTCTCTTCATCAATCTGGCCTCCGATGCCGCCATCGAGCGTATTTCCACCCCCCGTATGGCCCTGACCGCCGCCGAGTATCTGGCCTTCGAGCGGGATATGCACGTGCTGGTCATCCTGACCGACATCACCAACTACGCCGAGGCGCTCCGCGAGGTCTCCGCCGCCCGTAAGGAGGTGCCCGGTCGCCGCGGCTATCCCGGCTACCTGTACACCGACCTGGCTACCATGTACGAGAGAGCGGGACGCAAGATGGGCTCCAACGGCTCCATCACCATGATCCCCATTCTCTCCATGCCCGAGGACGACAAGGCCCACCCCATCCCCGACCTGACCGGCTACATCACCGAGGGTCAGATCATCCTCTCCCGCGAGATGTACCGCAAGGGCTATATGCCCCCCGTGGACGTGCTCCCCTCCCTGTCCCGTCTGAAGGACAAGGGTATCGGCGCGGGCAAGACCCGTGAGGATCACGCGGGTACCATGAACCAGCTCTTCTCCTCCTACGCAAGAGGCAAGGAGGCCAAGGAGCTGATGGTGGTGCTGGGTGAGGCCGCCCTGACCCCTATGGACCGACTCTACGCCAAGTTCGCCGATGCCTTCGAGGAGAAGTATATCAATCAGGGCTTCAATGAGGACCGCTCCATCGAGGAGACCCTGGATCTGGGCTGGGAGCTGCTCTCCATCCTGCCTCGCTCTGAAATGAAGCGTATCAAACCCGAGCTGGTGGACAAGTATTGGCCTACGAAGTGATTTTGAACTGAATTTCAAGCTACAAGACACGGGAACAGGATAAACAGACCGGCGACACCCTGTATACCAAGAGCATCAGGCTCATCAAGAAGTGATTCCGATTTAAACCCCTACAGAAAAGTTTTTGGAGATTGTTAAGAGCCTTTTCACAAAAGGGTTCTTAACCGGGGGTCAGGGGCAGAGCCCCTCGTTCCCCCAACGAAAGGACAGAACCATGGCAGAATTACGAGTGAATCCCACCAGAATGGAGCTGAAAAAGGTACAGGCGCGGTATACCACCGCCCGCCGCGGCCACAAGCTTCTGAAGGATAAGCGCGACGAGCTGATGAAGAAATTCCTCGAGGTCGTCCGCGAGAATAAGGAGCTTCGGGAGCGGGTAGAGGCATCGCTGGCGAAGGTGCACGGCAGCTTCGGTATCGCCTCGGCCACGGTCAGCCCCCAAATGCTCAAGGAGGCTCTGATCCTGCCCAAGAAGGAAGGGAAGCTGGACGTTACCTACAAGAACGTCATGAGCGTGACGGTACCCGTATTCTCCCTGCAGGTTCTCGCCGAGGGAGGTACTGACAGCTACAACTACGGTATGGCCTTTACCTCGGGCGAGCTGGACACCGCCGCCAGAGAGCTGAACTCCATTCTGGAGGATCTCGTCCGTCTGGCGGAGAAGGAGAAGGCCGCCCAGATGCTGGCCGAGGAGATCGAAAAGACCCGCCGCCGCGTCAACGCTCTGGAGTATATCATGATGCCCCGCTACCTCGAGACCATCAAGACCATCAGGATGAAGCTGGAGGAAAACGAGCGCGGCAATACCACAAGACTCATGAAGGTCAAGGACATGATGCTGGCCGCCCAGCTACAACAGCAGGCGGCGCAGGACGGCGAGGAGACCGTCTGACCCTGACTCCATCCCCATAACAAAAAAGAACCGTTTCCCGAATCAGGAGGCGGTTCTCTTTTTGTTGTCTGTTAATTGTTTCAGGCGATGGAAGCAGAAGGGGAGAAGACCTGTCCGCTTTCGCTGTATCGGGATAGCCCGCTTTTTTCGCTTGGAGGACGGCGGTTCAGAGCCTCACCCCGAATTCCCTCTCCATCAGCTCCAGAATCTCGTGGCGGTAGGGCATGGAGAAGGAGGAGCCGAGACGGGTGACTGAGATGGCGGCGGTGCAGGTGGCGAACCGCAGAGCGGTCTCCATGGGCAGACCCTCGGCGATGGCGGTGGCGAGACCGCCGTTGAAGGCATCCCCCGCGCCCGTGGTCTCCACGGCCTTGACCTTGATGGAGGGAACCAGAAGCTCCTCCTCGCCGTCGGTGAAGAACGCGCCGCGCACACCCAGAGTGATGACGACGTTTTTCACACCCATCTCGAAGAATTTCTCCGCGGCCAGGCGGCAGTCCTCCACCGTTTCCACCTGGATACCGGTAAACTGCTCGGCCTCGGTCTCGTTGGGGGTGACGTAATCCACCCCGGCAAAAATCTCGGCGGGCACGGGGATATAGGGCGCGGGGTTGAGGATGAAGGGCTTATGATACTTGTAAGCCAGCTCCTTGGCGGCAAAAACCGCGTCGGGGGTGGTCTCGAACTGGGTCAGTACCGCGTCGCAGTCGGCAAAATCCTCCTCGGCGGTCAGGACGGACTCCCGTACCACCCGCTCGTTGGCGGCCAGAGCGACGATGATGCGGTTCTGCGCGTCGCTTTCGTTGATCTCAATGAGCGCGCCCGCGGTCTCCACGTCGGGGTCCACGCAGACGTACTTTTCGCTCATGCCCTCGGTAGCGAAGTGGCGGCCCATGAGGCTGCCCATCATGTCGCTGCCGCGATGACCGATGATGTAGACCTCCGACCCCGCTCTGTGGGCGGCGGTCATCTGGTTGTTGCCCTTTCCCCCGGGGCTGACGCGGATGGCGGTGCCCTTGACGGTCTCGCCGTCTACGGGCAGGTGGGGCGCGTAGCCCGTAACGTCTACGTTCAAAGAGCCGGGACCGATGATCTTTGCCATGATGATCTCCTTTGCTTGCGTGGTGGTGGGTTTCAAATTTGGGTTTATAGGGATGCGCCAGAGGGAAACTTCTTGAAAGAAGTTTCCCTCTGGACTCCCTTCAAGAACTTTTAAAAAGCATTGATAAACATACCTTTTTGAAAGTTCTTGGGATTCTTAAACCCTTCTTTCAAGAAGGGTTTAAGTGGGGTGCAGGGGTGAAACCCCTGCCCGATAAACCCCAATTTTTCGTCAGTTCTTGGGCGCGCTGCTCACGATGGCCATGCCCGCGGAGGTGCCCAGACGGGACGCGCCTGCCTCGATGAGAGCCTTGGCATCCTCGTAGCTGCGGATGCCCGCGGAGGCCTTCAGCACCACGTTCCCCGACAGGTTGGCGGCCATGAGCTTGACGTCCTCCACGGTAGCCACGCCGGCGGAAACACCCGTGCAGGTCTTGACGAAGTGAGCACCCGCCTCGCAGGACAGACGGGTGGCGAGAGCCTTCTCCTCGTCGGTGAGGAGTCCCGTCTCGATGATGACCTTCACGGTCTTGCCCTTGGCGGCGGCCACCACGGCGGCGATCTCGCTGCGGACGTAGTCGGCATCCCCGTCCTTCAGCTTGCCCACGTTGATGACCATGTCGAACTCGTCACAGCCCAGCGCGTAGGCATCCTCGGTCTCCGCCACCTTGACGGCGGTGGTGTTGCGTCCGAGGGGGAAACCGATGACGGTGCAGGTCATAACGTCGCTGCCCGCCAGAAGCTCCTTGGCCAGAGGGATGTCGCAGGGGTTGACGCAGACTGAGGCGAAGTCCCATTCGCGGGCCTCGGCACAGAGCTTCTCAATGTCGGCGCGGGTGGCGAAGGGCTTCAGGTTGGTGTGATCGATGTACTTGTTCAGAGGCTTCATAATCATGTATCTCCTTTTTTGTTGATATGAACCCAAGACCGAGGCGCGGTCGGGCATTCCATGGGGGCGCGATGCCCGTCGGGGGCGGCATGGTCCCAACTTTTTCCACCGAGGCTGTCGGGGAAAAAGTGAAAAACCACTTTACAACACTTACCCATTATGCTATAATTATAGCATGACAAAAACCATATTTCCATAAGCATTTACGCAAAAAATATAAGAATTGTATCAGGGAGGGCAAAACCATGCCATACACCCCCAGCCTGCGCCCCCTGCTGCCTCTGGGCGGTCGGGTCAACGCCGAGATCTTCTACGAAAAACGCTACGCCTCGGCGGACGACGTTACCCACGGCGAGGAGCACATTCACGATTTCTACGAGCTCTACGTCAACCTCTCGGGGGAGGCCTCCTTTCTGGTGGAGGACACCCTCTACCCCATCTCCCGCGGAGACGTGATCGTCACCCGCCCAAACGAGGTCCATAAGCGCATCTACCGCGAAGAGGGCATACACGAGCATTTCTGCATCTGGCTGGACAACCTCCCCGCGGCCTCGGAGCGGCTCAGAGAGGAGTTCGGCAAGCAGACGCTGGTGGTGCTGTCGGAGGAGGAGCGGGAGCGGCTCATTGACCTCTGCCACTCCCTCTACCGCGCGGGCACCGAGGACGAGCTTTTGGCCTTCCGCGCCGCGGGGGATTTCTTCGGGGTGCTGGATCTCGTCTGCCGGAGTCGCCGCCGCGAGCCTCCCGCCGCCGAGCTCCCCGCATCCTTTTCCGGGATCGTGGATTACGTCACCGCTCACTACTCCGAGCCCACCTGCACCGTTGCCCATCTCTGCGAGAAGTTCTACATATCCAAATCCACCCTCTGCCGCCGCTTCCGCCGCTACTTCCGCACCACCCCCTCGGACTACATCGAGTCCCGCCGCCTCTCGGAGGGCAAAAAGCGACTGCTGGCGGGGCAATCGGTGCAGGATGCCTGCTTTTCCTGCGGCTTTTCGGATTGCTCCTACTTCATCCTCCGCTTCCGCAAGAAATTCGGCGTGACCCCCTACCGATTCCAGCGGGGCAGTGCAGAGCGTCCGTGAGAGAGCGCAGGGAACATGCCGCCTTGGGGACGTGACGGCTTTTGCGGTGGAGGAACCCGCTTTTCGCTCCGTGGGGAATTTCGGCATTATGACCAATCGGTTTCAGTAACCTTTCCTTGACAAAAAGCGTCTTATAGTATATAATAGTAGATAATCAGAAGTATACCCATTGTCAAAACTCCCCTTTCGAATTGTAATTTTGAGGTAAAACCTATGTCATTCACCCTGCTTTCCGTCATCCTGCTCTCGGCCGTCGCTCTGGCGGTCTTTATTGAGGTGCGGCGGGGACTGCGAAGAGGCTTTGTCCGAACCGCCGTCGGTCTTTCAGCCGTCCTGGTCAGCGCGCTGGGCGCGGTGGGGCTGGCCGTCCGGGTGTCGGATATGCTGACCGATCTGGGCTTGGAGATCATCGAGACGGAAACGAATCTTCTCCAGGATCTCGGAAAAGTATTTTCCCGCGTTGCGGATATCTCCGCCGCCGTTGTGGATGCCCTCCTGACCCCCGTTTTGTTCGTGGTGTTCTTTTTGGTTTTGCGGCTGATTTTGCGGATCGTGGTCTCTGCTCTGTTCCGCAAATGGCGTTACGAGCCCGACGATCCCCGCTACATGGCCACCCCCAAGCGCCCGAGCAGCCTCTTTACCCCTACCTACGAAACCCCCGACGCTCCCTGGCACCGCCGCCACGATCGCCTTCTGGGAGGGATCACGGGGGGCGTGTGCGGTTTCCTGGCCGCCCTGTTTCTCCTGTCTCCCGTCCTTGGCACCCTGTCCACGGCGGGGACGCTGCTCCGCGGGCTGAAGCGCATGAACGTGTCCATGGAGCAGGTTCTCCCCGCCGAGGCCGTTGCTACGGTGGAGCCCTACATCAACGATAGCGGCGCGGCCATCCTGAACGCCGCGGGCGGCGAGCTGGTCTTTGACGCCGTGGCCATTACCGAGCTGAATAACCGACCCCTGTCCCTGCGCCGCGAGGTGGAGGCCTGCATGGAGGTCTGCTACGAGTTCTCCCGCGTCTTTCGGGTAGTGACCAAGCCGGAGCAGGCCACCGACGAGCAAAAGAGGATCCTAAGCGGTCTGGGCAGCCGCATTGAGGACTCTCGGTTCACCTGCCTGTTGGCCGCCGATTTTCTCAATGGCGCATCCAACGCATGGCTGAAGGGGGACGCGTTCATGAACATCAACCGTCCCGATCTGGGCGAGCTCCTCAACCCCCTCATGGATAAGGCTCTTCTGGTCTGCGCCGAGGCTACCCCCGATTGCGTGGGGCGGGACATCACCACGGTGCTGAACGTCTACCTCATCGCCGTGGAGAGCGGGCTTACCGGCAACCCCGACCGCGAGGATCTGATATCCACGCTGGACAATGGCGGGGTGCTGGATCGCATCTACGCCGAGCTTCGCGCGAATCCCTGTATGGCGCATCTGGCCTCCGAGCTGAGCAACACCGCCCTGCGCATCATGGCCGAGGCCATCGACTGGGCAGACTTCTCCTCCGACGTGTACAAGGATCTCATGGGCAACCTGTCCGAGGCCATGAATCTGGTCAACGGCATGGAGGGTGCCACCTTCGCGGAGCGGGTGGACAGCATGACCCGCTACACCATGCATTACGCCGAGCAGTACGATGTACAGCTCCCCGAGTCCATGGCCAAGATGGCCGCCACTGCCATGGTGGAGCAGCTATCCGGCGACGGTCAGCTCACCGCCGACCATTTGGAGGATTTCTTTAACCATTATCTGAATCAGGATTGATCTTACAGAAAGGAGACCGTCCGTGACCGAGCTTTTCATCATTCTGGCCATTCTCATCGCCATTGTCCTTACCGTGTTCTACGTATATCTGGTCGCCTCGGTCTACCCCTGGCTGACCATGCACCTGACGTGGCGCAGGAGAAAGCCCTACACCGACCGCGGTCTGCTGCGGGTCAGATTTCCCGAGGGGCGGGGCGTGGTCTATGAGCCCGACCTCCGCGTCCGCCGCTATATCCCCAAGTACGCCCTCTTTACTGCCGAGGGACGGAAGTATATTCGCCTGCGGGTGGACAAGCGGGTCAACTACATCCGCTACGACGTTGTGACCTTTGACCGCCGCGGCAGACTGCTGGACGTGCTGGAGGTCTCCGAGCGGTTGACCTCGGCAGGCTCTCCCCGCGCCGTTCGTCTCCCCGCCGCCACCGCCTACGCTTCGGTCATCCCCCGTCAGGTGGACGGAGAGTATACGGGCAAAGGCGTGTCCGTGGGCTATTCCCTCACAGGGATGGCGGTCTATACCGCCCTCACCGTCCTGACCACCGTTGCCGTCGCCTTCCTCATCCGCAACGAGCTTCCGAGCCTCCTGTACTACGGCGACGAATTCATCGCCTACTTTCCCGCGGGCGCGACGCTGCTTTTGTCGGTGCTGCTGGGCGTTTTGAACTCCCTGTGGGTGTTGCTCATGCACCATCTCCACGCCCTCCGCAAGATCAACCGATAAGGAGATACCGCCATGACTAATGAAAGAACCAAAAATACGGCGGTACACAGTCTGTACGCCCATCCTCAGCCTGCGGGCCTCTGCGCCCTGCGGGAGTACCTCATCACCGATTTGGAGGAGGGTCGGGTGCTTCTTCTCCGCTGGGTCAAGGAGGGAGACTTCGCCGTCGATTCCATGACCTTTGAGATCACCATGCTGGATGCCGTGGGCGACGAGCTGGGGCGGGTCATCGTCACCCAGCGGGACGGGGACGTCCCCCCCGTAGAACCCGGGCATATCTTCACCCCCGATCGGGGCATCCCCGTGGACGGGAGCTGCATGGATATCCGCGTGCGCCTTCTGGAGGTGCGGTCGGGCTCCTACCTCTACCGCGTGGAGAACGGTGCCGTCATCACAGATTATAAAGCTCCCGAGCCGTGGCGGTATGACCTCCACGCGGGGGAGAGGGAACGCCTCACCGAGGAAAAGCCCTTGCGGGTGCGCTCCAAGCGGGCGGGGAAGGTGCGCTTCCTCTGGCCCGTGGCGCTTCTGACCGTCTTTGCCCTGGTCTATGTCCTCATCATCCGATTCTACCTGTTCTACCCGCTTTGAACTCGCTTTGCGAGAACCCCACCACGAAAGGGCTGCTCTATGTACACCTACCACCACGTTATCCGAAGGCTGACCGAAGCGGACAAGATCCGCCTGCTGACGGATCTCTATAGCCTGTCGAGCCCCGAGACCCAAGACCTCGGGAGCCCGCAGGTGAACTGCGCCACCCTGCGGGAGGGGCTTTGCGGAGACACCGCCGCCGAGCTTCCGTCTCCCGCCGCTTTGGCGCGCTCGTGGAACACGGAGCTCATGACCGAGGCCGCCACCAAGGCTACCCGCCGTCTGGTCGCCAAGGGGATCAACCATGTCATTCTTCCGCCCGCGGGCTCGGCGATCGTATCCGACGGGGAACGTCTCTCGGAGGATCCCCACCTGTCGGGGGTTCTGTCGGGGGCACTGCTTGCCGGCGTGAATCAGGCGGGTCTCACCGCCACCGCTGCGGGCTACGGCTTTACCCCCGCCGACCGCCGCGGTATGGACACCCCCGCCACCCACCGCTTCGCCGCGGAGCACATGGCATACCCCTATACCGCCCTGCTCCGCCGCGGTGAGCTTCTGGGTCTGATTCTGGAGAACGGCGACCCCGCTCCTGAGGGGATGGATTTGGAACGCTGCTTCCTGCTCCGCCGCCGCGCTCCCGATCGGGAGACCGTCACCGCCCTGACCCGCGGTGAGCTTCTCATCGGGGGCTCTGCCCAAGCCCTGCAGGCCGCCCTCCATACCTATCGCCGCCTGAAAAACGCCATTACCCACGGCAAGGCTACCATGGGCGAGCTGGAGACCGCCATCCATGAGGGCGAGGCCATGTCCGAGGAGACGCTGGACACGGCGCTGGATCGCCTTTTGACCTTTGCCGCCGCCGTCGAGTCGGGAACCCCCTCCGCCGTTGCCGCTCCCTTGGCTGAGAACCCCACCGTCGAAGAATCTGCCTCCCCTGCTCCTTCTGTGGGCGAATCCACCACAAGCGAGCAAAACGATGGCGAAAAACAAGGGGACTCCCCCACAGAAGCAGAAAAAACAGCCGAAAATAAAGGGGAATCCCCCACCAAATCCATGGAGGACACGGTGATAGATCTCCCCGCTGACACCGCCTCAGATGAATCCCCCTCCCCCGACTCTCTGGTCATGAGAGCTCTGGATGGAGCCACGGTGCTTCTGGAGAACCGCGACCGCCTCCTGCCCCTGAAAAAGCCCACCCGCCTCTGCATTCTGGGCGACCTCGCTCGGGAGGACGGTGAGGTTCTCCCCCTCGCGGATGCCATCAACCGCCACGGCCACACCTACGCGGGCTATGCCCGTGGCTACGATCTCGCCGCCTCCCGCAACGATGCCCTCACCGCCGAGGCCGTCGCGCTGGCGACCGAGTCCGACGTGATTCTGGTCTTTGTGGGCACTGAGGCGGGGAAACGCCGCCTCCCCGCCGCCCAGTTAGCGCTTCTGGACGAGGTGAGTCGCGTGACCGCGGGAACGGCGGGGAAGACCGAGAAAAAGCTGGTGGTCATCCTCGCCTCCGAGATCTCTCTCGATATGGGCTTTGTCCGCGCCGCCGTCAAGCCCTTCGCGGGGCTGCTCCTCACCCCCCTGTCGGTCAAGGGGGGGGCCGTCCACCCCATAGAGA
>JAZNUO010000215.1:0-8290 GCA_045592305.1 Eubacteriales bacterium
AGGCATCCTCGACGGTCTATTAAGATACATTTGCGCCGCAGAAGGCAAAGAGCAACCCCGACAGACATCAAAAATCTGTCGGGGTTTGCATGTTTCATGGATTATGAGATTTTTCATGAATGATCCATTTGTCGTTTTGGGCTTCGGCATATTCGCCGCATTTCAAATTGGACAAATCAATTACGTTCTTTTGCAGGCTTATGATTTCTGACAAAGCAACAATTCTTGCTTCTTCCGGGACATGCTTTTTGCCGCATAAAAACTGCCACTCACCGTCTTCATCATGCGAAACGTACAGGATCGGTTTGTTTGCATCCAGTATATGACAGCAAGTAAAGCATCGCGTGTCAGGAGCATCCTGAAATGAATATTTTTTGTTGAACAACTTGAATTTCATGGTAAATCTTCCTTTCGTTTTATCGCGCCTGTTTCGCATTTGTATTACAAAGGCACAGAGCAAAGCCCCCGCCCTACGATACCATCCCATTATAACACAAATCGGCAGAGAAAACAACATCTCTGCCGAAATTTGTAAACATCCTTATGAGAAAGACTGCCCTTTTTGTTGGGAGCGCCGACTGCGCGGGGGACAATGAGGCGCGAGGCGGGGGAGTGTTGGGTGTTTTCAAATTCGGGTTTGTCGAAGAGATACAAGATACGGAGATACAAGATAGAAAAACGAGCGATACCGTATGGGTTTTTGCATATCTTGTATCTCATATCTTGTATCTTTGTATCTTGCCGCTAAATCCCAATTTGAAGCCCACCAAAACCCGATTGTCATTCCCTCTCCTCTATGGAAAAGTTATCAGCAGGCGTTTATGGTCATTCGGTACTATTCCACATGGCGCAAATTCGATTTTATCCGACATAAATCTCCCAAAAGCCTTATTTTATGCGGAATTTTCCTGATTTTGGAGGAGATATCCACAGAGTTTTACACAGGCTGTGGAGAAGTTTCGGGGGGAAGCTGTGGAAAACTCGCCTCCCCCGCGCCGAGACAGATGCCCCGTGAACGAATTGCGGGTATTGGCATTGTATACAAATTTTTATATTCGTTTTTGTGCAAAAGTGAAAACAATCTGTGGAAAACTCCGGATATTTTCAGCCACTCTCGCTCTTGCTTTTTGCAGGCTTTGGGTCTATAATAGGGGCGCAGGTTAAAGGAAGCCTGCGAAGAATATTTGACCCCATCGACCCCCAAAAAGCCGATGGTCCGTGCCGTTTTCGGCAGAAAGGAGATCATCATGAAATCGATCTACATCAAGCTCGTTACCATCGAGGACGTTTACACCCTGGTCAAGACCCTGCTGGCCTTCGACGGTGAGGTGGATCTGGAATCCGGCCGCTACAAGGTGGACGGTCGTTCCCTGTTGGGCATTTTCAGTCTGGATCTGACCAAGCCCGTGAAGCTCATCTACCACGGAGGGAAGCCCGAGGAGCTCTTCGCCCGTCTCAGTAGGTTCGTGGTCGAGACCCCCGCGGCGTAAGCCGCCCCCCCAAAAATGAAACCGTCCCCCGACACCCATGAGTGTCGGGGGACTTTCTGTTGAGTCGGGTATCACCGAAGCCGTGATCCACGGGGGGACGGACGGGCGGCGGGGAGGCTCGCGCCTCATGCGGGTTTTGCGGGGGAGTCGGGAACCGAAGCAAAACATGATTCGGGTTTTGTATCCCGTATCTTCCTTACTGATCGTCACTGTCCAACCGCAGCACCGCCATGAACGCCTCGGGCGAGACCTGCACCGAGCCGAGCTGGCGCATCTTCTTCTTACCCTCCTTCTGCTTTTCGAGGAGCTTCTTCTTACGGGTAATGTCACCGCCGTAGCACTTGGCCAGCACGTCCTTGCGCATGGCCTTGACGGTCTCGCGGGCGATGATCTTGGAGCCGATGGCGGCCTGAATGGGGATCTCAAAGAGCTGGCGGGGGATGTTGTCCTTCAGCTTTTCCGCCACCTTGCGGGCGCGTCCGTAGGCCTTCTCCTCGTGGACGATGAAGGACAGGGCGTCCACCTGCTCGCCGTTGAGCAAAAAGTCCAGCTTCACCAGCTTGGAGGGCTCGTAGTCCAACAGCTCGTAGTCCAGCGAGGCGTAGCCGCGGGAGCGGGATTTCAGCGCGTCGAAGAAATCGTAAATGATCTCGTTTAAGGGGAGGTGGTAGTGGAGCTCCACGCGGGTCTGGTCGAGGTACTTCATGTCGATGAAGGTGCCTCGCCTGTCCTGACAGAGATCCATGAGCCCCCCCACGAATTCGGTGGGGGTGATGATATTGGCCTTGACGATGGGCTCGCGGGCTTCCTTGATGAGATCATTGGTGGGGTAGTTGGAGGGGTTGTCCACGATGATCTCCTGCCCGTCGGTGAGAGTGACCTCGTAGACCACGCTGGGGGCGGTGGTGATGAGGTCGAGGTTGAACTCCCGCTCCAGACGCTCCTCGATGATCTCCATGTGGAGAAGCCCCAAAAATCCGCAACGGAAGCCGAAGCCCAGCGCGACGGAGGTTTCAGGCTCAAAGGCCAGCGCGGCATCGTTAAGGCGGAGCTTCTCCAGCGCCTCGCGCAGGTCGCCGTACCGCGCGCCGTCGGCGGGGTAGATACCCGCATAGACCATGGGGTGGGCCTCCTTGAAGCCGGGGCAGGGCTCGGCGGTGGGGTTGTCGTGCAGGGTAACGGTATCGCCCACCTGAGTGTCGCTGACTGACTTGATGGAGGCGGTGAGGTAGCCCACCTCCCCCGCGCGGAGACAGCCGGGGCTCTTCAAACCGAAGGGCTCCAGCGTACCCACGTCCACCACGTCGAAGGTCGCGCCCGTGCTCATGAGGCGAATGGTGTCCCCCGCCTTGAGGGTGCCGTCAAAGACGCGGATGTTGACCACCACGCCAAGGTAGCTGTCATAGTAGGAGTCGAAGATCAGAGCCTTAAGGGGCGCGTCCTCGTCACCCGCGGGGGCGGGAATGTCACGGACGATAGCCTCCATCACGTCGGGAATATTCAGACCCGTCTTGGCGGACACGGCGGGACAGCCCTCGGCGGGGATGCCGATGATGTCCTCAATGTCCTCGCGGCAGCGGTCGATCCGGGCGGAGGGAAGGTCGATCTTGTTGATGACGGGGACGATCTCCAGCCCCGCGTCCACGGCGAGGTAGGCGTTGGCGAGGGTCTGCGCCTCAATGCCCTGTGTCGCGTCCACAATGAGCAACGCGCCGTCGCAGGCGTTGAGGGAGCGGGAGACCTCGTAGTTGAAGTCCACGTGCCCGGGGGTGTCGATGAGGTTGAACTGGTACTCCTCCCCGTCGGGGGCCACGTAATTGAGCTTGACGGCGCGGGCCTTGATGGTGATGCCCCGCTCCTTCTCCAGGTCCATGTTATCCAGCACGCGGTTCTCCATCTCGCGGGCGGAAAGAGTCCGTGTCTGCTCCAGAAGGCGGTCGGCCAGGGTGGACTTACCGTGATCGATGTGGGCGATGGTGGAAAAATTGCGGATGTGCTTCATGCGGTCGTTCTGTGCCATAGGGTTCCTTTCATGGGAGAACGAGGGGCTCTGCCCCTGACCCCCGGTCAAGAAACTTTTTGAAAAAAGTTTCTTGACAATCTTCAAAAACTTTCAATTAATTAATCATATATACGCGGTGGTCGTATACTGCTCCGAGTATGATTATACTACATTTTCGGGGTTTCGTAAAGGGGTTTGGAAAAAATTGTGGGGAAAGCGGCGGATTTTTTTCGGCGGAGCGTCCTTGTCGGGAGGTCAACCCACGGAGCGGGGCGCGGGCAAGGGGGGCAGACCTTACCAAAGCCTCGGGCGGCGTATTGACACGGGGCAAAAAAGGTGGTACAATAGGGATAGCCACACAGAGGCGGCGGAAAATTTTTGTCAATTTTTTCGGTAAGTGAAACCGTTTTCCCGTTTTCGCCGTCTATCTCAGTGAAGGTACTTTCAAGCAAAGGAGGTCCGACGATGCCCCGACACGTTCCCGAGGATCATGAGCTTCTGGAGAACCTGACCCACGCCCTGGGGTCGGGAGACGCGGGAGCTGTAGATCAAGCCTTTGAAGCCATATACAACGCCTACGCGGGGTCGGTGGCCTTTGTCTGCGGGCGGTTTCTCTCGGATGACACCGACATCCGAAGCGTGACCAATGACGTATTCGTCGGTTTTTTCAGGCGCGTCGCCTATCTTGACGGGATACAGTCCCTCCGCGCCTACCTCACCAAGGCCGCCCGCCACGCCGCGCTGGATCATCTGCGGGCGAAGAACCGACGGGAGCGGGGACTCACCGAGCTGACCTCCCCCGATGAGAACACCGATCCTCTGACCCTGATCCCCGACCCCGACGGGGACGTCACCGCAAACACCCGCTACAAGGCTCTGACCGAGGATCTCCGCGCCACGGTTGGCGAGGAGACCGCCGAGATCCTGCTGTCCCACGCCGTCTGCGGGGAGAGCTTCTCCGAGATCGCCGCGCGGCTGGGGCTCAAGACGGGCACCGTCAAGACCCGCTACCACCGCGCCATCCATCAATTCCGCAAGCAGAAAGGAGACCGCTGGCTGTGAAACATAAGAAAGCCCCCAAGCCCACCCCCGAAGAGTCCCTTCGCCACACCTGCGAGGAGGGGATGGGACTTGACCTGAACTACAGTGAGATTCGCGACCGTCTGGACACCGCCGAGATCGCCCGCGTGGGGAAGGTACGGCAGACCGCCGCCAAGACCCCCGCGACCGCCCCCGCCCCCCGCCGCGCCGTCCCCGCCATCCTTCTGGTGCTGGCCGTACTGATCCTGACCCCCGCTCTGGCGGTGGGCAGTTTCCTCATCGCCCGCTCCACCATGGATTCCAACATTCCCAAGGAGACCGTGAACCCGATCCCCCCGTTCGGCACCAATCCCGACCAGAGCTTTACCCCGAGCGATCCCACCGTCATGATCCCCCGCCCCATCGCCCCCAACACCTCGGGGGAGAAATGGGGCAACGTTTTCAACCTGTCAGAGTCCTACGCCACCGACACCGCCCTTTTCCTCCGCGCCGAGCATCTGAATTCCGCCCTGACCGAGGGAACCCTCCCCGCCGTGCTGACCGTCTCGGACGCGGAGGAGTGGAAGAGCTTTTACGGTGACGTCTACACCGAGGACATCCCCGGTCAAGGGCTGCTGGACGGGCTGAACGGACTGACGTGGGAATTTTTCCAAAACCACTCTCTGCAAGTGATTATCACCGAGGGGCGAAGCGGCTCCATCCGTTACAGCTTGGAGGAGACCTTCATCCCCCTTGGAAAGGTCCATCGGTCGTGGGAATTGGTGGCACAGGTGCCCCTCGCCCTGACCATGGATATCGTCCATTGGTGTATCGTGATCCCCGTGAGCAAGGCCGAGGCAGAAATACCCGTTCTGCTGTCCATGCGGGAGGTGCACGAGATCGAACCCGGCAACCCGAACATCCCCGATACCGTTATCACTCCGGACTCCGACCTTCTTTGGTTTGAGTACGCCTCCTACGCGCGAAACGGCTGTCTTTACGGTCGCATAGGGTACAACCCCGATGGGACGTACCCCCGCACCCGATCCGTCTCCACCCTTGCAGAATGGCAGATTCTCTACCAAAGCTGCTCCGAGGTCTCGGATCAGGGCTTTGCGGAGGGTCTGACCGCTCTGGATGAGGCTTTCTTCACCGAGCAGTCCCTGCTGATCCTCTACGTGGAGGAGGGCAGCGGCTCCTACCGCCACCGCGTGGACGAGGTCGCGGTGGAGGACGGAACCGTCACCGTCACCCTTGTGACTCTGAAGCCCGAGATCTACACCTGCGACATGGCCTACTGGGCGATCCTGATTCCCATTGACAAGGGCTCCGCCGAGCTGCCCGTGGAGATCGCTGAGCGGCAGGAGACCATGACCGATGCAGACGGCTTCGAGACCGCGCCTCCCCGCGTGTGTGTCTGCCGTGGCTACCTGAACGGCGACACGGTCTACGGGGATATCTACAATGAGGAGGACATTGATTATTGTTCCTTCCCCTTCGGCCGGACCGTGGATTCCGTTACTGCCTATCAGGCCGCCATTTGGCTTCTGGACGACCCCAAGGTACCCACAGAGTTCCGTAGGGAGATGAACAGCTTTGACGAGGCCTTCTTCGCGGAAAAGTCCCTTCTCATCCTCTATGTGTCCGTGAAAAACGATCCGTACGAGGTTCATTACGAAGTATTCCCTCCCACCGTCCAGAGCGGGTCTCTGATCGTCGGAATCCACAATCCGTACCCCGAGGATGGAGACCCCGGGGATCCTTACCCGCACTATTGGGTGATCCTAGTCCCCATTGACAAGGAATTCGCCAACCTGCCCGTAGACGTCCGCACCTTCGAATGATCCCCCTCTGCCAAATGCCGTACCCTTCCATCGAGGGGTACGGCTCTCTTTTCGCATTCTCGCGGCGGCGGGACTTGACTTTCCCGTTGGAATGGGGTATAATAGGGGAAATGGCAAATTCAAATTGGGGTTTGTCGAAGAGATACAAGATACCGAGATACAAGATACAAGATAGAAAAACGAGCGATGCCGTAAGGGCTTTTGCATATCTTGTATCTCGTATCTTGTATCTTTGTATCTTACCGCAAAACCCAAATTTATATACTTATTTCCCCCGAAAGGAGTCCCTCCCGTGCATATCTCCCTCTCGGAGCATTTCAACTACCGAAAGCTCCTGCGCTTTACCTTCCCCTCCATCATTATGATGATCTTCACCTCGGTCTACGGCGTGGTGGACGGTCTGTTCGTCTCCAATTTCGTGGGCAAGACTCCCTTCGCCGCCATCAACCTCATCTGGCCGTTTTTGATGATTCTGGGCTGCGGCGGCTTTATGATCGGCACGGGCGGCTCGGCTTTGGTCTCCAAGACCATGGGCGAGGGGGATACGGACAAGGCAAACCGTTACTTCTCCCTCCTTGTCATCACCACCGTGGTGCTGGGTGTCGCCATCACCGTCCCCGGGATGTTTCTTCTGGAGCCTGTGGCCATTCTCCTGGGTGCCGACGAGGCCATGCTTCCCTACTGCGTCACCTACGGCCGCATCATCCTCGCCGCCCAGACCGCCTTCATGCTCCAAGGGGTGTTCCAGAGCTTTCTCGTCACCGCCGAGCGTCCCACGCTGGGGCTGATCGTCACGGTGGGAGCGGGAGTCACCAATATGGTGCTGGACTTCCTCTTCATCGCGGTCCTTGATTGGGGGCTGATCGGTGCCGCGCTGGCTACTATCCTGTCCCAGACCGTGGGCGGTGCGATGCCTTTGATCTACTTCCTGCTCCCCAACAAGAGCCCTCTGCGCCTGACCCGCCCCCGCATGAGGCTCTCCCGATGCCTTTGGGTGATCGGCAAGGTCTCGGTCAACGGCTCCTCCGAGCTCATGACCAATATCTCCATGTCGGTGGTGAGTATGCTCTACAACTACCAGCTCATGCGGCTGGCGGGGGAGGACGGCATCGCCGCCTACGGAGTCATGATGTACGTCAGCTTCGTCTTTATCGCGGTATTCATCGGCTTCGCCATCGGCTCGGCTCCCATCGTGGGCTTCCACTACGGCGCGGGGAACTACGGCGAGCTGAAGTCCCTTTTGCGCAAGAGCCTGATCCTGACCGTCCTTGCGGGTGTCTGCATGACTGCTCTGTCGGTGGTGCTCGCCACCCCTCTGTCGGGTATCTTCGTGGGCTATGACGAGGGGTTGTACGAGCTGACCCGCCGCGGGTTCCTGCTCTACTCGGTGTCCTTCCTCTTTGCGGGCTTCGGCATCTTTGGCTCCTCCTTCTTCACCGCTCTGGGCAACGGAGGTGTCTCGGCGGCCATCTCCTTCCTCCGCACCCTGGTCTTTCAGGTGGCGGCGGTGCTGATTTTGCCTATATTCTTCGACATCGACGGCATCTGGCTCTCCATCACGGCGGCCGAAGCGCTGGCCACGGGAGTGACCTTCCTGTTCCTGTTCGGAATGCGGAGGAAATATCGGTATACGTGACGGGGCGCGGATTGGGATTTATAGGTCAGTTGTCTGACGAAAGAAGCGGTGACACGATCCACCCTCCCCCATTCCGTTCTGTTCCGTCAAACCGATAAACCCAAATAGCCGGCTTTTAAATTTGGGTTTATCGGTGAGTTCTTGCGCCCTACGGGCGCATATCGAGCCGCTTTCGGCGGCATATCGAACCGCGAAGGCCTACGCCGAGCGGTATATCGAGCACGGGCGGGCTCGTCCGCTCGTGCATATCGACAAAAAACAGTCGATATACGCCTTGCGGCGTTCGATATGTGCTTCG
>JAZNUO010000216.1:0-3711 GCA_045592305.1 Eubacteriales bacterium
CTTAGAACGGCGGGAAAAAACTTGTCGGGAAAGGGGATTTTGCTGGTTTTGTACGAAAGGCTCTCCCTCTGGGAGAGCTCCCGCGAAGCGGGTGAGAGGGCTATTCGGCGGGAGCAAGCCCCCGCCCTACGACGAGGAACCCCACCGACAAACCTCAATTTCTAATTACTCTTTATTCTCCGCCCTCTCCCTCAGTCCCTTCCGATCTACCTTCCCGTTGGGGGTCAGCGGCATGACCGCCAGCTTCTCGCAGAAGGCGGGGATCATGTAGGGGGGCAGGGCGGCGCGCAGGGTCTTGGTCAGGGTAGTCGGCTCGGTGTCGCCCACATAGTACAGCCCGATGCGCTTCCCGCTTGCGTCGTAGACACAGCAGGCGGCGCGGACTCCCTCGGTAGAAGCGGCGGCAGTCTCGATCTCCCCCAACTCAATGCGGTGGCCCATGTGCTTGATCTGGGCATCGCGGCGGCAGACGAACACCAGCTCGCCGTGCTCGTTGAAGCGGCCGATGTCCCCCGTGCGGTAGATGATCTCGGGGTAGTGGGGGTTCAGGGGGTTCTGGACGAAGGCCTCGGCGGTCTTGTCGGGATTGGCATAGTAGCCCAGAGTCACGCAGGTGCCCCGCAGGCAGATCTCCCCCTCCTCGCCCGCGTTTGCGCGGCGGTTGTCCTCTGTGAGGAGCATGAGGTCGGTGTTGCGGAAGGGCTTACCCACGGGGATGACCTCGTCGGGGGCCAGATCACGGGCGGGCCAGTAGCAGGACATACCCGTGGCCTCGGTGGGGCCGTAGAGGTTGAAGAAGCGGGCCTCGGGGAGAGCGGCTCTCCACAGATCGTACTGCTTGCGGGGAAAGACCTCACTGCCGAAGCAGACCGTGGTGAGGTATTTCGGAGTATGATTCTCCAGAGCGCCCAGAGACGAGATCATAGCCAGAGCCGAAACCACCCAGCAGACCGTGTTGATCTTATGCTCGTTTAAGTAATCGCAGAGCTTGACGGGGAACATGAACAGCATCTTGGGTACGAGGTAGGCGGTCGCGCCGAACTTGATTGTGGGCATGATCTCCTTCAGGGGCGCGTCGAAGTACAGGGGGGTCTGGTTGGCAAAGACCGTATCCTCACTGAAGCCGATGGCTGTGCTGAGGGACTCGGTGTAGTCGATGACGGATCGGTGGCAGGCGATGACACCCTTGGGGACGCCCGTAGACCCCGAGGTAAAGACCACGTAGATAGGGTCGGTGTCGATCTGGCGGTCGCGGACGGAGCGGAGAGCGGCCTCGTCGGCGGCGGTCAGCTCCCGCCCCTCGGCGTGGCACAGCTCCTCCCAAGGAAGGACGGCTCCGCTGAAAAGCCCCTGATCCAGTAGCTTTTGAGCGTTTTTCGCGTTCTTTTTATCGTAAATGAGCAGGCGGGGCTTCAGGGTATCCAGAATCAGACCCATGCGCTGGACAGGCATATCCCCGTCCAGAGCAGCGTAGAAGCACCCCGCGTACAGCGCGCCGAAGAAGGTGGCAATGGTATGCGGATGCTTGTCCATGAGCACCGCCACGGGCTCGGCGGTGTAGCCCCTGCGGAGCAGATTCGCCCCCACACAGCGGGCGTGGGTATGGAGCTCGGAGAAGGTCAGACCCTCGGTGCCCGTGGAAAAGGCCGGCTTGTCGGGAACGCGGGGAGCGGTGGCCTCGAGGTATTGGAGGATGTTTGTCAGCATGAGTTGCTCCTTGGAATGAAGAGGAGATAGGATGCGGGCCTCTGTCAGTAGTATTTCTCCAGATCGGGAGTGGGGGTGATGATGGTCTTGTCGGTAGCGGGATATTTGGACGAATCGTAGGCGTAGAAGCCCGCGCGGAAGCGGTTGAAGGCCTTGATCTGCCGGTCGGTGAGGAGGCAACCGCTGTGGGAGTAGGAGGCGCGGAGGTGGGTGCAGTCAAAGTGATACCAGCGAGGCTCCTCGGCGGTGCCGATGTTGACCATGATCCAGAAATGGGTTCCCTCGGCAGCCCCCGGGGTACGTTCGATCTCGCGGTAGTCGATGCCCAGACGGCGGCAGAAGGCGATGGCGGCAGCAAAGTAGTTGAAGCAGTCCCCCGAGCCCGTAACGAACAGCGCGTCATGGGCGGCGCGGACCCAGTCCGACTTGTCCGAATCCGAGGTATAGGCGATGTGATCGTAGACGTAGCGGTAGACCGCGCGGAGCTGCGCCTCCTTGCTCATATCGGGGGTGATGATCCGGGCGATGACCGCGTCGATCTCAGCCCCCAGCTCCTCCTCGGTGATGCGGTTCTCGTAGATGTGGATGACGGTGGAGGCCCACTCCACGTTCCCCGACTCGTCGGTGGCGGTGAAGCGCACCTCGTAGTCCCCGGGGGTGCTCGGGTCAACGCTTGTGGAATCCACCTGAATATCCACGTCACCGCCGCAGTTGTCCGTGACCACCAGACCCTTGCGATAGGCGATAGCCTCCCCTACGTAGGCGGACAGCTCGGGCACCTTCTCGAAAACGGGAGCCTTGGTATCTTCGATGACGGTCAGAACCGAGTGAAGCTCCCCCGTCTTGTTGCCGCTGGCATCCTCCACGCGGAAGGTAATATCGTAGTCCCCGATTTGGGTCATGTCGGGGAGCTCGCACTCGAAGTAGGCGGTGTACTCGTCCGCCTCCGCGATGGTGCCGATGAAATCCAGCGCGTCGGGCTCTCCGATGCCTCTGGCGTAGTAGACGTGCTTGGTAGTGACCACGGGAGCCTTGCGGTCGCGGACCGTCAGCTTGAGGTTGTACCTTCTCCCCTCGGCATCGGTCATGGGGATGGTGTAGGTGCCGGGGCGGCTCACGCAGGTCTCGTCAAAGCCCGCCACGTAGGCGGCTCCGTCCGCGCCCACCAGACGGTAGGGGGAGGGCAGGTCGCTGCCCGCTTCGATGGTGTAGGTGATCTTCTTGGCGCAGGCGGTCATGGAGACAGCCGTCGAAAGGCAGAGCAAGAGAACCGCCAGACACAGAGACGGGGCGCGGCGGATGGAAATTTTGCCAAACTTGACCATGGGATCACCTCCTGATACTATATGTAGAGTATTATCCGTAATATTGTACCATATATGCGATGGGAAGTCAAGGGAAATCGGGAGGAATTTACAGGGAGTTTACGGGAATTTTTGCCTGCGCATATTCTGACAATTCCAAGTCGATATTCAAAATTTAGGAAATGTTCAGTCAATCTTCAAATTTTGGTTTATAGAAGAGTTTTGCATATGTACTTTTCTTTCCGCGGCGAAAGAAAAGTACCAAAAGAATCGCCACGTAAGGGAGTCACCCACGGTGCCTCCCTTAAGAAACCCACCACCTGATCTGCGCGACTCTTTCGCCCACAAAGGGGGCGAAAGAGTCTGATTGCGCGTAGGGTCGCCAAGACCCGAGAGCCCGCACGAACGGCGGAGCGCCGTCCGCGCGGAACTCGCCGCTTGGCTTCTGCCCCAAGTCGCAGTTTATCCTGTTGGGAAAAGAAAAACTCAGGGTTGCCACCAAACGGGGGACTCACCGCGCGGTCGTCACTCTGACGGCCGTGCGGCCCCATGGCAAACCGCGACTTGACAGCGTGTCAGCCCATTTGCCCACCGGCAAATGGGCACGCAGATCAGGCGAAAGGATCCGTAAGGAAAGTACCGTGGGTACTTTCCTTGCGTGGCGCTCTTTTGGTACTTTTCTCTCGACAGGGAGAGAAAA
>JAZNUO010000217.1:0-4463 GCA_045592305.1 Eubacteriales bacterium
TGGGCTTGTTGATGCCCACGGGGGCGTAGAGCATATCACCGCGCCCGATGAGCTTGTCCGCGCCCACCGTGTCGATAATGGTACGGGAGTCCACGGCCGAGGCCACGGTAAAGGCGATACGGGAGGGGATGTTGGCCTTGATGAGACCCGTGATAACGTCCACCGAGGGACGCTGGGTACCGATGACCAGGTGAATGCCCGCGGCTCTCGCCTTCTGCGCCAGACGGCAGATGGCGGTCTCCACGTCAGCGGGGGCGGTCATCATGAGGTCGGCCAGCTCGTCGATGATGATGACGATCTGGGGCAGGGGGGGACGCTCGGGATCGTCGGCGGTCACTTCGTTATAGCCCGCCAGGTTGCGGACACCCACCTCCTCGATGAGACCGAAGCGGCGTTCCATCTCGTTGACGGCGCAGTACAGAGTCCCCGCGGCCTGCTTGGGATCGCTGACGATGGGGCAGAGCAGATGGGGCAGCTCGCGGTACATGGCGAACTCCACCTTCTTGGGGTCGATGAGGATGAGCTTGACCTCGTCGGGCTTGGCCTTGTAGAGGATACTCATGACGATGGAGTTAATGCACACCGACTTACCCATGCCCGTAGCGCCCGCGATGAGCAGGTGGGGCATCTTGTTGATGTCCAGAATCACGGGGCGACCCGACACGTCCGCACCCAGACAGGCGGCGATGCGGCTCTTGTGGTTGCGGAACTCGGGGGTCTCCAGAACGTTGCGGAAGTAGACGGTGGCGGGCTCGGCGTTGGGCACCTCGATACCCACGGCGGCCTTACCGGGAATGGGAGCCTCGATACGGACCCCCGCCTTGGCCAGGTTCATGGCGATGTCGTCCACCAGATTGGCGATGGAGCGGACGCGGATACCCGACTCGGGCTTGACCTCAAAGCGGGTAATGGTGGGACCGCAGGAGCAGGAGATCTCCTTGACGCGGATGTGGAAGCTCTCCAGCACGTCGCGGAGCAGTCGGGTGTTCTCGGCGATCTCGGCATCGTTGGCCTCGTAGCGGGAGCTGCCGCGGGTCAACATATCCACCGAGGGGAACAGGTACTCCCTGGCGGGCTTGACGGGAAGCTCGGCGGGACTGTGGGCGGTGGAGAGAACAATCTCCTCCTCCGAAAGCCCCGACTCGGCCACGGCGGCGAATTCCTGCTTGTTGATGGTGATCATCATCCCGTCCTTGGGCTTTTCCTCGGCGGAATAGACCACCGAGAAGTTCCCCGCGGGGGGGATGTCCTCGGCGGCGGTCAGCTCTGCCTCGTCGAAGTCCTCTCCGACGGGCTCGGCCTCCTCCTCCAGATCGGTGTCCATGGTTTCGGTCTCGGTGACGTATGCGTCCCCCTCCTCATCTCCGAAGAGGGCTTCCTCTGCCCGCCGCGCCTCCTCCCCGCGGAGAGGCTGAGCCGACTCGGAGCGGTAGGGCTTGGCCACGAACCCGCCGTCCCCGTCCTCGGGGGGAAGCTCCAGCTCGCTGTCATCGTAATGCACGTTCGCGGCGGAGACCTCCGCCTCGGTCTTTTCGACGGCGGCGGTCTCGTAGAAGGGCAGACACTCCATCTCCTCCCCGTCGGGACGGGAATCGGGACTCCGCCCCACCTCGGCGGCGGGCGCGGCGGCGGTCTCCTGACCATCCGTCAGCATCTCGCCCGTATCGGCATCCACCAAAACCGTGCGGCGCTGGGTTCTTCTCGCGGGGACGGAGCTCCCGTCGGTCTCCGCCTCGGAGGGAGCTTCGGCGCGGCGGTGCTCGGCATCCAGCTTCTCCCGCTTCTCGCGGTAAGCCTCCTGCGTCGCGGCCTTGCACCTGGCCTCCTCCTCGGCTTCCTTCTCCTCACGGCGGAGAGCCTTTTCCTCGGCGGCCTTTTCCCGCCATGCCTTGATGGCCGAGCGGAGCTTACCGAACACGTAGGCGGGGGTCACACCCACCAGCATCATGAGGATCAGGGGAAGGACCACAACGGCCAGCACCACGGTGCCGGGGAGTCTGAGTCCCGTGTAGAGCAGGTTTCCTACCACGCCGCCGATCACGCCGCCGCTTTCGAAAACCGCTCCCGTTCTGTAAAGGGCGGCGGGATGGTACACCTTCGCCATGCTTTCATCGGTGGCGCAGACCCCCACGTGGATGACCGCCGAGATCATGACCATGAGGAGCACCGACAGAATCAGCTCCACCGCCACCAGCCGTTCCTCGCAGTAGCGTCGCCAGAAAATGGCGAGGTTGACAAAGATCAGGGGGATGAGGTAGGCCGCCCAGCCGAAGCTACCGAACAGAGCCTCGCAGAGGTAAAAGCCCACGTAGCCCATGAGATGCTCCTCGGGAGTCGCGGCTCCGCCGATGGCGTTGAGCAGGAGGCACACCCCAAAGAACAGAGCCAGCCCGCCCAGTATGTAGGGGAGGAACTGCTCCGAGAAGGTGCTCTTTTGGCGCACCTTGGCGGCCTGCTGTCCGTCGTCTCCCTTTTTGGGGGACGGCTTCCTGGCGGCGGCGGTGGACTTGACCGCGGCGGACTTGACCGCGGTGTTCTTTTTCGTCGTTTTTTTCGCGGGGGACTTCGCCGTCCTTTTGGCGGGTGCCTTGGACGCGGCGGTAGCGGTAGCGGTGGCTTTTTCAACGCCGCTCTTTTGGCCCGTGGCAGGCTTTGGGGCGGACGAAGTCTTGCGGTTCTTGGATTCGGCCATGTGTAACCTCCTGTTCGATGGTAATTTTTTATGACGGATGGGCGGGCATACCCCCTTTGGTACGGGGAACACTACAGGCAAGGCTAAACGTTCTTTGCCGAAGCCGCCCGACGGATGAATAGAAATATTCCATTATAGTATACCACAAAACGGCTATGAATGCAAGGGGAATTTGTAACTTTTTCAACAGTTTCGCCAAATTCGCCCCCGAAAATACTACAGAATTCCACAAGGAGGAATCGTCATGATCCAAGCCAATCGCGCCGCCTCCCGCTGGCTTCTCCTCGCCCTGACCGGCGCGGGAGCGGGACTTCTCAACGGGCTCCTGGGCGCGGCGGGAGGGATCCTCCTGGTAGCGATACTCCCCCGCCTGAGCCCGCCCGCCGTCCTCTATTCCCCCGCCGTCCCTCTGGGGCGGTATCACGAGAGGCGGGACATTCTCGCCACGGCTCTCACCGTCATGCTTCCCGTCTCGGGGGTGTCGGGGGTGTTCTACTGGCTGAACGGCACCCGCCCCTCTCCGACCCTGCTGCTGCTTCTGGTCCTCCCCGCCGCCTTGGGTGGTTTTCTGGGAGCGAAGCTTCTGGGAAAACTGCCCGATCGGGTCTTAAAGAAGGTCTTCGCGGCTCTGGTGGTCTTTGCAGGGGCGAGGATGGTGCTTTGATGCGGAAGGCAAATTGGGGTTTATCGGGCAGGGGCTCTGCCCCCGCACCCCCCCCAAAGGGCTTTTGGAAAAGACCCCTTGGAATCTTTAAAACTTTTCAAAAATCATTGATAAATAGTACTTTTTGAAAGTTCTTGAAAGGGGGTTCGGGGGAAAACTTCGCAATGTTTGCCATAGGCAAACTTGCACCGAGCAAAGCGAGGAGGCTTTCAAGAAGTTTTCCCCCCGGCCGTTTCGCCACGACCTGCGACGACACGAAAAGCTCAGACCGTAGCGGCCACCATCCGTCCGCTGGAGAGAAGGGGGTAGTCGCGCAGTCTGCCCACGTAGACGGTACGGTGGGGCACGCGGAGCAGATGCATGGGCTTGACGATGGCGGGAATGGTCTCGGCTCCCTCCACCCCTGCCTGCACCGCCATGGCTCTCACGAACTCGGAGCAGTAGTAGCAGTTGCGCTTGGCACGGTGGATGCGGATGGCGGCCAGAAGCAGACCCAGATAGTTGTAGTGGTACTCGGTGCGGGTGCGGAGCATGGCGCGGATACGCTCGCACAGCTCTCCGTAGGCCTTATCCGTGACCTCCGCCTCCACCACCATGACGCGGGTATTCTTGAAGCGCTTGAAGGTGCCAAAGGAGGCGGACTCCTGCACGAAGCCTCCGCAGAAGGGGTTATAGGGGTTCAGCCGCCCGAAGGAGTACATGACCTCCAGGTCCTCGGTAAGGGCGATGGAGGAGTGGTTGTAGGGGGCGCGGGTATAGAGCTTGAGGATGCGGGACAGTACGGTCCCCGTCTGGCTCAGCACGATGTAGACCTTGCGGGTCTGCCCCTCGGGAGCCTGCCGCGCGGGGATGAGAGCGGTATCGTTCACGTCCTTTCCTCCTTCAGTTTATTTTGAGTTTAGATTTCTACTGCTCATTATAGCACAAAAAGGAGGATTTGGCAAGAGGGATACGAAAAAAATTGCAATTTGGAAGTATTACGCGAAGCGGTCGCTCGGAGGGTGAATGTTTGCAAAAAAACACGGAACAAATTGCGCCGTCCCTCTTGACAAACGCCGAAAAGGTGCTATAATAGTTAACGGGTTAATCATTAACCTCTTGACAGTT
>JAZNUO010000218.1:0-7644 GCA_045592305.1 Eubacteriales bacterium
TACAGCCCCGAGGCGTGCTTCTCGGTGGTGAGCAGATCGGTGCAAAGGTAGCAGTCCTGCTTCTTCTCGGCGGTCTCAGCTTGGCTGTGGTAGGGGGTGAAGGTGGGCATAGAGGACTGACCGCCGCTACTCGTGGAGGGGATCGCTCCGTTCTCCATCTGAGTCAGCGTGTTCAGGTGGCCTCTCTCCACCTCGGCGATGCGGCCAAAGAGCTGCTTGAGCTGGGGATCGTGGGCGCACTCGGCGTGCTTCGTATACTTGTCGATGCAGAGCTGCTCCTGTCCCTTGAGATCCTTGATAAGGGTGGCTTCCTTCTGGGTGAGTACCATAGTCTCCTCCTGAAATATGAATTCCCTTGCGGGTAGAAGGATTATGGACGCAATTCCCGGGAGATATACCGTGAAAATCCATTATCGAGGAAAAAAACGAACAAGACCGAACCCGTCTTGACAGCCTGAACGGAATGCGGTATAATGAGAACGGTATTCCACCGAGGCCCACGGATTCCACCACAGTAACCAAAGGAGAATCACCATGAAACAGAAACCCCCCGCCCTGCGCGCCAAGGAGCTGCTGGCAAAAATGAGCCTCGAGGAGAAGATGTACCAGCTCTCCGCCCAGATGCTCTGGGATGTGAAAGAGGACTACGAGGATAAACGCAACCACAAGGAAGGGAACTACCGTAACCCCAGCCACTTCATGCATTTCGACCGCCCCCGCCCCGCTACCCCCGCTGAGGTTGCCGAGCGCATCAATCGGGATGTGAAGCTGACCACGGAGGCCCATCCCAATCCCATCCCTCCCATCGAGCACGGAGAGGCACTCCACGGTGCCCAGTGGGGTATGGCTACCTGCTTCCCCCAGCCCATCGCCATGGCATCCTCCTTCGATGACGAGCTGGTATTCCGCATGGCCGACGTGATCGGTAAAGAATGCGTCGCGGTGGGTGTCCGTCAAGCCCTTACCCCCGTGGTCAATATTGTCCGCGACTGCCGCTGGGGACGTACCGTGGAGACCTTTGGCGAGGACGTGCTGGTCAGCTCCAACATGGGCAAGGCCATCTGTAAAGGCCTGCGCCAAAACGGCGTTATCGCCACCCCCAAGCACTACGCCGACAATTACTCCTATGGCGGGCGCGATTCCAATAATTCCGATACCTCCGAGCGTACCATGCGGGAGGTCTACCTGAAACCCTTCGAGGCATGCATCAAGGAGGGCGGAGCCCTTTCGGTGATGGCGGCCTATAATAGCTGGGAGGGTATCCCCTGCTCCGCCAGCGAAAGAATGCTTACCGAGATCCTGCGGGACGAATGGGGCTTTGAGGGCTTCGTTGTCTCCGATTACTGGGGCGTGGAGGGTGTCCACGAGTCCCACAGGCTGGTGGATTCCTACCATAAAGCCGAGGCCGTCTGCCTCAAGGCGGGTTTGGATGTCAATCTCCCTCACTCCTGCTACGCTAAGCTGGTTAAGGCATACGAGGAAGGACTCATCACCGAGGACGACGTGGATCGCGCCGCCCTGCGGGTGCTGACCGCCAAATTCACCGTCGGGCTGATGGATCACCCCTTCGCCGAGCCCGCCGCCGCCAACGCGCTGGTACGGTGCGATGCTCATAAGGAGTTAGCTCTGGAGGCCGCCCGCCGCACCATCATACTGCTGAAGAACGACGGTCTTCTCCCCCTGAAAAAGGATGGGATCAGGAAGCTGGCCGTCTTTGGAGCGGGGGCGAATAAGCTCCCCGTGGGCGAAAATTACTCGGGACCCTTCAAGCGTTGCTGGGAAGCCCCCGATGCCAAGACTCCTCTGGAATATCTCCGAGAGTATCTGGGAGGCTTCGTCGAGGTGATCTTCGCCGAGGATGCAGACATTGATAAGGTGGCCTCGGAGTGCGATGCCGCCCTGTACCTGACCACCGTGGTGGAGGGAGAGGGCATGGATCGCTCGGATATCCGTCTCCCGGGCGTGACCCGTAAGGCTCAGGCCGATGAGGGGGCCATCATCGTGGGCAAGTTTGAGATAGAGGTCAAGACCGACCAGGAGGAAAGCATCCGCCGCATGACCGCCGCCAACAGGCGCTCCGCCGTCATTCTGCTGGGCGGCTCTCCCGTAGATATGAGCGGCTGGATCGATACCTGTCCCGCGGTCGTGGAAGCGTGGTATCCGGGCGAGCAGGGCGCTCGGGCCATCACCGAGATCCTGTTTGGCGATGTCAACCCCTCTGCCAAGCTGCCCATCACCTTCCCCCGCAGTGTCGGTCAGCTCCCCCTGTTCTACTCCGCCAAGCCCTCGGGAAGAGGCTACGGCTACGTGGAAAACGACGGCTCCCCCCTCTATCCCTTCGGCTACGGCCTCAGCTATACCACCTTTGCTTTGGAGAACTTCGCTATGGAAACTAAGGGCGACAGCCTGACCCTGACCGTGACGGTGACGAACACGGGCGATCGGGACGGCGCGGAGGTGGTGCAAATTTACCTGTCGGGCAAGAACTGCGACGTGGTTATGCCTCGCATGGAGCTGAAGGCGTATCGCCGCGTCGAAGTCAAGGCAGGCGAAAGCAGGACCGTCACCATCCACGTCCCCGCCGATGCCTTCCGCTACTACGACCGCGAAATGACCTACGGTATGCATGACGGGGACTACACCGTCTTGATCGGCGCCTCCAGTAAGGACATCGTCAAGACCTTCGAGGTCAAAGCAAGGGACGGGGAGCTGATCTGAAGTGAATCATGGTTGAGTCTATCCCCGAATCGTTACGGTTCGGGGATTTCAAATTGGGGTTTATGGTGCAGGGGCTCTGCCCCTGCACCCCGCCAAAGGGACTTTTGAAAAAGTCCCTTTGGAATCTTCAAAACTTTCAATAAATCATTGATAAATAATAAATAATACTTTTATGAAAGTTCTTGGGATTCTTAAACCCTTCTTTCAAGAAGGGTTTAAGCGGGGTGCAGGGGCAGAGCCCCTGCCCGACAAACCCAAATTTGAATCCACCCATCCCCAAAAGAAAGGAGCCAATCATGGCCAGAAATTGGACCCCTGCCCAGAGCGCGGCGATGTCGACCCTGGGGCGCACCCTGCTCATATCCGCGGCGGCGGGCTCGGGTAAGACCGCGACCCTGACCGAGCGCATCATCCGCCGTCTGACTGACCCCGAGCACCCCGCCGAGCTGTCCCGTATGCTCATCGTGACCTTTACCCGCGCCGCGGCGGCCGAGCTGAAGGAGCGCATCTCCGCCGCTCTCTCGGAGGCCATCGCCAAAGAGCCGGGAAACCGCCATCTCCAGCGCCAGCTCATCGGTCTGGGCGGGGCTCATATCAGCACTATCGATGCCTTTTGCCGCGAGCCTGTAAAGGAGAATTTCGCCGCGCTGGGTCTGCCCGCCGCCTCCCGCATCGCCGACGAGGCCGAGCTCTCTCCTCTGTGCGAGCGGCTCATGGGGGAGCTGATCGACGAGTTTTACCTCAGATACGCCAAGGAGAACCGCTCTCCCGAGACCTTTTCCCTGCTCTGGGACAATCCCTTCGCGGATCTCTGCGACAGTCTGACTCCCTCCAAGAACGATGCCGATCTCATCCCCACCCTGCTCTCCCTCTACAACCGCCTCCTGTCCTTCCCCGAGGAGCTGGGACGGCTGAATACCGAGGCCGAGGAGCTGGCGGCCGCCGCCGAGCAGGAAGAATTTGAATTCTTCCTCACCCGTCACGGGCGGATCCTTTCCGAGTGGCTTTCGGAATTCTGTCAGCACGCCGTGACCCTTCTGCGGGGGGCTTTGGAGGACATCTCCGCCGATCCCGCCGCCGCTAAGGCCTATTTCTCGGCCTTTGACAGTGATCTTTCCTTCTGCATGAGTCTGTCCGCGGCGGAGACCTACCGCGAGGCTTACGAGCTGTTGCAAAGCTACCGCAACGAGCGGCTGGGCACCCTGCGAGGGGCTGAGCCTGTTTTCGTTGCGCGCAAGGAGCAGAGAACCGAGCTGGTGGAGGACATCAAGGCTCTGCGGGACACCTACTTCCGCGACCCGCCCGAGGCTGTGGCTGAGCAGATGGGGCGCACCGCTGTTCTTTGTCGGGTGCTCTACGCTCTGCTGACCGAGTATGACCGCCGCATTCTCGCCGAAAAGCAGAACCGCGGTATTTGCGACTTTACCGACAACCGTCGTTATCTTCTCTCCCTTCTCCGCGATCCCACGGGCGCGCCCAGCGGGATGGCCTTGGAGTACCGCGCCCGCTTCGACGAGGTCTACATCGACGAGTATCAGGACGTGGACGAGATGCAGGACGAGATTTTCCGCCTGGTGGGGGATGACCACCGCTTTATGGTGGGGGACATCAAGCAGAGCATTTACGGCTTCCGCGGGGCGGATCCCTCGGTCTTTGCGCGCTACCGCCGTGATCTGCCTCAGCTTTCCCTGACGGGAGACAATGCCCATTCTCACGGTGGGAACAGTATTTTCATGTCGGACAACTTCCGCTGTGACGAGTCGGTCATCCGTGTGACCAACGCTGTTTGCGGGCATATATTCCGCGCTTGTCCCCATTCGGTGGGGTACGTGGATGAGGACGATCTGGGCTTTTCCAAGATGAAGCCCTACGAGGGGTACGTCTCCCCCGCCGTTTCGGTGAGTGTTCTGGTCAATCCTCCCCGCAGCCGCGGTGAGGATGCCCCCCCTTCGGGGGAGGGCGGCGAGCTGTCGGGGGTGGAGGCCGAGGCGACTTACGTGGCAAACGAGATCGCCCGTCTGCTCCGTGACCGCACTCCTCTGGCCAACGGTCAGCCTGTCAAGCCCTCGGACATCGTCATTCTCATGCGCACCCGCACCGCTCTGTCGGCTTACATGAAGGCTCTCACCGCCATGGGCATTCCCACGGGATCCGAGGAGCTGGAGGCCGCCGAGGCGGGACGGGATCTGCTGCACGGCTCGGATATGTCCTATCTGGTGAATCTTCTCCGCGTGTTGGACAATCCCGACTCCGATATTCCCCTGTCCGAGGTTCTGCGGGCTCCCTTCCCCGGGCTGGATCTGGAGGAGCTCATTACGGTGCGCCGCGTGGGGGATGCTTCTGCCGAGTCCCATTCCCTGTACGCGGGAGTGGAGGAGTATATGGCCTGTGAGGAGGCCGATCCTGTGCTGCGGGGGAAGCTGGAGGCCTTTACCGCGTGGCTGGAGCGCTACCGCCGTCTCACCGCCACCCAGCCCGCCGACAAGCTCCTGCGCCTGCTCCGCAGAGATAGCAACTGCGCTTGCCGTGAGACCCCCGCCTTCCGCTACCTGTACGAGTCCGCCCGCACCTGCCGCTCCTCCACCTTCGTGTCTCTTTGTAGCTTCTTACGCTACTTCGAGAACAAGCTGACTACCACCAAAAACGCCCCCGCCCCCGCAAGGAGTGACGGCGGTCACGTTTCCATCATGACCATTCATAAGTCCAAGGGCTTGGAGTTCCCCGTTTGCTTTGTGGTGCGGTGCGGTCAGCCCTTCTCGCCCCGCTCCTATACCACCGACATGATCTTCGAGAAGCGGGCGGGGGTTTCCATGAAGCTCTACTGCCGCAACCGCGGTGCGGAGTCCGCCGAGCAGTTCAAGACCGACACCGCCCTGCGTCAGGCCTCGGCTCTGGCGGTCAAGCTCTCGGAGCGGGAGGAGGAGATGCGGGTGCTGTACGTGGCCATGACCCGCGCCCGTGAGCGGCTCTATCTGGTTGGCATGGGAAACGGCAAGCCCGTCTCCTTTGCCGAGGGGGATCGCTTCGCCACCCTGTCCTGCGGGAGCTACCTCAAATGGGTACTGGGGGGGTTGGAGGCTCATCCCGAGGTATCGCCCTTTGTTTCGGTGTCGGTTCTCCCTGCCGAGGAGGTGTGCGCCGAGGAGCCCTTGGCGTGGAGCGCCCTTGACCGTGAGGTGCGTGTGAACCCCGAGACCGCCGCCCGTTACGCCGCCATTCTCGAAGGGATGGCTCAGCCCTCGCCCTTGGAGGAGGCTTTGCGCCGCGTACCCACCAAGGTGCCCGCCTCCCGCATGAGGGAGGGGCTTTTAGATGAGTGCGTGTTCTACGACACCGATCTGGATCCCGCCGACGGCAAGCTCCCCGACAGCCGCTCGGAGGGTAGCTGGTGCGACGCGCAGAGCATCACCGCCATCCGTCAGTCTTTGGAGCTGATGAAGAGCTGCGCGGACAACGGGTTCGAGCTGCTTTTGAGTGAGAATCGCCGTCCCACCGCCTCGGAAAAGGGTACCGCCGCCCATCTGTTCTTGCAGTTCTGCGATTACGGTGCCGTTCTCTCCCACGGCTTGGAGGAGGAGATCTCCCACCTGACCGAGCAGGGCTTTATCAGCCGGCGCGCCGCGGGGATTCTGGACCGCTCCATGCTGAACGCTTTCTTTGAAAGTAGGTTCTTCGCCCGTATGCGAGAGGCCGAAACGGTCAAGCGGGAATTCCGCTTCAGCCGCTTCTTGCCCCTTGCCTCGCTGACGGAAAATCCCATCTTCTCGGAGGCGCTGGGGGATCGGACGCTCCTGGTACAGGGCTCCATTGACCTGCTCTGTATCTTCCCCGACGGGCACATTGAGCTTTGCGACTACAAGACCGACCGCATCACCTCCGCCGAGCGGGAGGATTCTTCCCTGCTTCGCAGGCGGATGCAGGAGCGTCACGGGGATCAGCTCGCCCAGTACGCCGCCGCCGTGGAGGAGGTCTTTGGGGTACGGCCGAGCACGGCGTATATTTATTCCCTGCCTCTGGGGGAGGCTTTGGAGATTTCCATATGAAGAAAAGGGGCTGAGGTTCTGACTCAGTCCCTTTTGGTATTATACAGTCTGTTCGGAATCAGGAGTTTTGACCCTCCGTTACTTTACCCGTAGTGAAGCGGTGCCTCAGTCCATCAGGTATTGAATGATGGGCTCGATATATTTGATGTCCGAAATATCGTACGACGAGGACAGCATTCTGATCTGCTCCAGATCCGTCTCCGTCTTATTTTTCCTTGCCTTCAGCATTTTCACGAACATTTTCATCATGGTCTTGGATGTGGCGGGCATTTTACCGTAGTCCAGACCGCCCGGGCAATAGAACCATTTGACCACCTTGAGCTCTTCCTCAGAAAAGTTTTTCGGAAGCGTTTCTTCGATCTCGGGGTTTTCCATGGGGCTCGCGCCAACACAAAAGACCGCCAGCTTCTTATGGCTCCACCGCGCAATATTCTTCTTGAACCATTTGAGCTTGCTGATTGAACCGCCTATAGCCCAGCCGCCGAAAACAATGGCATCGTAGCCATCCAAGTCCAGATTTTTCGCGGCACTGTACTCAACGCAATCCGCGCTTGCCTGTTCCGCTATCCACTGAGCGTATTTTTTTGTAAAACCGGTCTGTGAATTATAAATCACGATGGTTTTCATGTTGTTCTCCTTGTGTCGGGGTATCCGTTTCGTTCTTATTTATTGATTATCTGTATTATAGCATATAATTGTGAAATTGTCTACCATTCTCCAAAAAATAACGAAGCAGATTTGAATGTGACTGTGCGGTTATCCTTCAAATTTGGGTTTATCGAAGAGTTTTGTATATGTACTTTTCTTTCCGTGGCGAAAGAAAAGTACCAAAAGAATCGCCACTTAAGGGAGTCACCCACGGTGCCTCCCTTAAGAAACCCAC
>JAZNUO010000219.1:0-4072 GCA_045592305.1 Eubacteriales bacterium
GTCGATATGCACGAGCGGACGAGCCCGCCCGTGCTCGATATACCGCTCGGCGTAGGCCTTCGCGGTTCGATATGCCGCCGAAAGCGGCTCGATATGCGCCCGTAGGGCGCAAGAACTCACCGATAAACCCAAATTTGAAAAGCAAATAATTTGAGAATCATTCTCAAATTCCTTGACAAATCCCGGGTCTTGTGCTATACTAATAAACTGTAAGATTATGCAAGGGAAAGGAGGAACGGTATGGCGACCTACAAGACCGCGGGGCGGCAGCGGCTACTTCGGTTTCTGGAGACCCACCCCGACCGCCAGTTCACCGTCCATGAGCTTTGCGGCGAGTTGGATTCTGTGAACGCGGGGGAGAATAAGACCCGCAAGAGCTCTCTGTACCGCCACCTCTCCGAGCTGTGCGCCGAGGGGACGGTGCGCAAGTACCGCAGCGATACCCAATCCGCCTACGTCTACCAGTACGTTGGGGAGGGGGATTGCCGCCATCACTTCCACCTCAAGTGCGTCACCTGCGGAGAGCTTGTCCATCTGGAATGCGCCGTCAGCGAGGAGCTTCTCTCCCATATTTCCACCCACCACGGCTTTGAGGTGGACAGCGGCCGCTCCATTCTGTACGGTCTTTGCGAGTCTTGCGCCTCCTTGGAGAGAAAACAGACCCCCACAGATCCCCGCGGCTGTAGCTGCGGACATCATCATCATGGATGAAGGAAACCGATATACTATGAAACGAATCATACCCCTTTTGCTCTGTCTGGCTCTCACGCTGGGGATCGCGGCCGCTCTGGTGGGTTGCGACGGCGTGACGCTTCCCGACAGGGACAGTACCGTCATTGTTTGTACCAACTTCGCGGCCTACGATTTCGCCCGCTCCCTTCTCTCCCGCTACACCGAAAACGGCGGGGAGGGGAAGGTTCAGCTCATGATCTTCGGTAAGCCGGGGCAGGATATGCACAGCTTTGAGCCGACCCTGAAGGATATTGTCTGCCTGTCCTTTGCCGACGTGGTGATCTCCACGGGGGTGGAGGAATGGCTGGATGCCGCCATGGGGGCCTCCGAGAACAAGACCGCCCTCCGCGTATCCATGACAGAGGCCTGTGACGTTGATGCCGAGCATCACCACCACGATCACGGTCACGATCACGGTCATTCCGTTGAGCCGTCGACGGAGGACGATGCCTGCGCCCTGATCGGCAGTGACGAGCACGTGTGGCTTTCGGTGGAGTACGCCACCCGCATCGTTCACGCCATTGTGGGCGCGCTGAAGGCGGTCGATCCTGAAAACGCCGAGGTCTGGGAAAGAAGCGCGGAGAGTTACAACGCCGAGCTTGCGGCTTTGAAGGAAGAATTTCACGATATGGTCAGTTCCGTACCCAAGCATACCGTAGTTTTGGCGGATCGCCACCCCTTTGTGTACCTGTTCTGCGAGCTGAAGCTGGACTGCGTAGCCGCTTTTCCCGGGTGCTCCTCCGAGATCTTTGCCTCCTTTGAGACCCAGACCAAGCTCATTGAGGCGGTGGAGTCCCACGGGCTGTCCTATATTTTTATCATGGAGGGCTCCGACGGGAACGTGGCCGAGGTGGTCGCCGAGGATACAGGCGCGGAAATATTGACACTCCATTCCTTGCAGGTAGTGACCGATTATGAGAACACCACCTATCTGGACGTTATGAGACAGAATTTGGAAAAACTGAAAAAGGCTTTGCAGTAAAGGATCTTTTATGTCACTTATCAAATGTGAAAATCTCACCCTCGCCTACGATACGGGGGTGGTGGCCTCGGGGGTGAGCTTTACCCTGGAGGCGGGGAGCTACCTCTGCATCGTGGGGGAGAACGGCTCGGGCAAGAGCACCCTGCTCAGGTCCATGCTGGGGCTTCACCCCGTGGACGGAGGGACCCTGACCATCGACCCCGACACCCGCAAGCAGGGCATCGGCTATCTCCCCCAGCATACCCCCGCCCAGAGGGATTTTCCCGCCTCGGTGCGGGAGATCGTGCGGTCGGGATGCCTGAAAAAGAGCGGTTTCAGCCCCTTCTGGCGGGCTGACCACAAAAAGCTGGCGGACGGGGCTATGGCGCGGATGGGTATTGACCATCTGGCGGGGAAGTGCTACCGCGAGCTGTCGGGGGGTCAGCAGCAGCGAGTCCTCTTGGCGCGGGCTTACTGCGCCACGGGAAAGCTGATCCTTCTGGACGAGCCCATCGCGGGGCTGGATCCCATGGCCATGACCGAAATGTACCGTATGATCGCCGACCTCAACCGCGAGGGAGTGGCGGTGGTCATGGTGTCCCACGACGTATCCGCCGCGGTGCAGTACGCCACCCACATCCTCCACATGGGCAAGACTACCTCCTTCTTCGGCACCACCGAGGAATACCTCGCGACCCCCGTGGGTCAGGGGTTCGCCCGTCGCGAGCGGGGCAGCTACGGGGACTGGAACCCCAAGACCGCGTGGGATGCCCCCGACATCGGCAAAATTCTGGACGTTCGCGCGGCTCCCGATGCCCGTTCGGTGCTGGGCGCGCGGGGCGTGTCCCGCAACCGCGACCTGACTGATACCCGCCGCCGTGTGGGCACCCGATGGGACGCAACGGGAGAGGAGGCAGACGAATGAACGTAATTGAGCTTTTACGGCTGTATTTTTCCTACGGCTTTGTCCAAAAGGCCTTTGTGGCGGGGGTGCTCATTTCCCTGTGCGCGGGGCTTTTAGGTGTAGTGCTGGTACTGAAACGCTACGCCATGATCGGTGACGGCCTGTCTCACGTGGCCTTCGGGGCTATGGCGGTGGCGGCGGTGCTGGGCTTCGCCCCTATGACCGTGGCTCTGCCCGTGACGGTGGCCGTGGCGGTGCTCCTCCTTCTGGCGGGAGAAAAGCGACTCATCAAGGGAGACAGTGCCATCGCCATGCTCTCGGCGGGCTCTTTGGCGGTGGGGTATCTCCTTCTCAATATCTTTCCCGCCTCGGATTCGGGAAGCCTTTCGGGGGACGTTTGCGCCTCCCTCTTCGGCTCCACCTCGCTTATGACCCTGCGGGGCAGTGACGTATGGCTCTGCGTGGGGCTGTCGGCGGCGGTGATCGGGTTCTTCGTGATCTTCTACCACAAGATCTTCGCCGTGACCTTCGACGAGGGCTTTGCTACCTCCTCGGGTGTCCGCGTCCGCACCTATAACTTTCTCATCGCCGCCATCAGCGGTGTGGTCATCGTGCTGGCCATGAAGCTGGTGGGCGCGCTCCTCATTTCCTCCCTCATCATTTTCCCCGCCCTGTCGGCTATGCGATTATTCCGCAGCTTCCGCTCGGTGATCCTCTGCTCGGCGGTGATCTCGGTTTGCGGGTCTCTTTTGGGACTGCTCATCGCTCTGCTGATGTCTACCCCCACGGGAGCCTCGGTGGCGGTGGTGCATATCGTCATTTTTCTCATCTTCACCCTCTTGGGCAGGCTCCGCCGCGCTTGACCGTAACCACCATATAACCCATTGATACACAAGGATATTTTATGAAAGACTTGCTCTCGATCACTCCCGCGGAATTGGAGGAATTGATCCTCTCGGTGGGAGAGCCGAAATACCGCGCGGGGCAGATGTTCCCCCAGCTTCACAAGGGGCTGTCCCCCCTTGAGATGACCAATATCGGCAAAAAGACCCGCGAAAAGCTGGCGACGGTTGCCGAATACCACCTCCCACAGGTGCGCCGCAAGCTGGTGTCGGCTCTGGACGGCACCGTCAAATATCTGTTTGAGCTTCGCGACGGTCACTGCGTGGAGTCGGTGGTCATGCGCTACAACCACGGCAATACCATCTGCATTTCCTCCCAAGTGGGCTGCCGCATGGGGTGCAAATTCTGCGCCTCCACCATTGGCGGCAAGGTTCGCGATCTCATCCCCGGGGAGCTTCTGGGTCAGGTCATCGCCGCCCAGAAGGATCTGGGGGAGCGCATTTCCAACATCGTCATGATGGGCATCGGCGAGCCTCTGGACAACTACGGTAACGTGGTGAAATTTCTCCGCCTGGTGGCCCATCCCGACGGGCCGAACATCGGCTACCGCCACATTTCAAGTCGCACAGGAG
>JAZNUO010000220.1:0-5917 GCA_045592305.1 Eubacteriales bacterium
CTTGGGGCAGAAGCCAAGCGGCGAGTTCCGCGCGGACGGCGCTCCGCCGTTCGTGCGGGTTCTCGGATGTTGGCGACCCTACGCGCAATCAGACTCTTTCGCCCCCTTGTGGGCGAAAGAGTCGCGCAGATCAGGTGGAGGGTTTCTTAAGGGAGGCACCGTGGGTGACTCCCTTAAGTGGCGATTCTTTTGGTACTTTTCTTTCGCCGCGGAAAGAAAAGTACATAGGCAAAACCCTTCTATAAACCCAAATTTGAACCACCCAAAAAGCAGCCCTCGCCGTTCGGCGAGGGCTTTTCTGCTGAAATTCAATATGGGATCAGTAATCGTAATTCGTCCCCACCTGCTTCATGGAGGGCAGAGCCTTGAACACCTCACTACTGACAACCACCTTCTCCATGTAGGGGGCGCACTTGTTGTGGAACAGCTTGGCGGTGACGCGGTCTGTCAGATCCTCGAACCAATCCTCGTAGGCGGTGTTGGTGACGGCGTCCTCGGGAATGGGGTACTTCATGACCACGTTGTAGCCGTACTCCGAAGTGACCATGCGCATCTCCCCCTCCTCGGACTCGGCCAGCGCGTCGGCAATATCGTTGAGGTAATCGTAGGCATTGTCCCCCGTAGTGTAGAGGAAGCAGTAGGTGCCGTCGGTGACGAAGGCATCGTCGCCCGAGACCTGATACTCCTCCATGAGAGCCTCAAAGGCGGCGTAGTCACCCTTGGCGACCGAGGCCATCATCTCCTCGGCGGCGGCCTTGTGCTCGGCCAGCTCCTCGGCGGAGTATTTCTCGGTCTTGGCGATACCCTTCTCATCGTAGACCACCGCGCGGACACCCCGTTCGGTATCGTAGGCGATGGAGCCGTTCTCCAGATAGTAGACCACGTCGCCGTTCTTGTCGGTGATGGTCTTACCGAACTCGTCAATGCGGGGAGTGCCGCCAGCGGTATCGTAGGCGATATTGTTGACTTTGGCGTTGTTCTCGTCCATCAGGTAGTAGATCTCGTCGCCGTTGAGATCCTTCTCGTAGACGTAATCAAAGGCGCGGATGAGCACCTGCTTGAAGCAGACGGCGTGCTCGGTCAGATAATCCAAACGGACGTTGGCGGCGATCTTCTCCCCCTCGGCTCCGTAGAGATAGGCCTGCACGTAGGCGTATTTGGCCTCCAGCAGGTAGAGATCGCGGAGCATATCCACGTTGACACCGTAGGCGCTGAGGCGGCTGTTGAGAGCCGACTTGGACCCTGCGTCGCGGATGTACTCCGCGATATCCTCCTCAATGGCATCCTTGTAGCTCTGGGGCAGCACCAGACCCTCCTCCTCGAAAATGGCGGCGGCGGCCAGGTAGCGCTTGGCATCGGTCAGGGCGGCGTTACGGAAATACTCGTCGTAGGTGTTGCCCTCGGAGTCAATGACCATGTCCCAGAAGGTGGAGGAGTCCACCGAGTAGCCCGCGCGAGCCAAAGACCCCTTGACACGGGCCAGAAGAAGCTGATACTGGTTGGCGGATATGGTCTGACCGTTCAGCTCCAGAAGGATCTCTCCCTTGTTCGAGCAGGCGGTCATGGCGACGGCACCCGCAAAGAGGGCGAGGCAGAGAATGACCGACAGAATTCGGCGGATGGCGGTGGTTTTCATGTGAAACAAGTCCTTTCGGTGATTTGTTGGATGGGGTTCAAATGTGGGTTTATCGCTGAGCTTTGCTCAGCAGAGAGATACAAGATACGCGCCGAGCAAGCTCGGCCGATACAAGATACAAGATATAGAAACGGGAGTCGCCGTAAGGGTTTTTACATATCTTGTATCTTTGTATCTTGTAACTTGTATCTCACCGATAAACTGCAATTTACAATTTTGTTACCAATTACCCCTCATTATATCACAAAACTCACTCCTGTGCGTTACGCAAAGAGAGATATTTTTCAAATATTTTGTGAATAATCCCCAGCATATTCTCGCTCGGGCGGAGCTGGAGCTTAATGGCGGCATCCTTGCTCATGCCCGAGAAGCGGAGGCGACCCTTGGTGAGGTCGGAAAGCTCACTCCAGATGTCGATATCCGGCTTGTCTTGGGTGAAAAAGACGGTATTCCCCTCCTGACGGATGGAGGTCACGCCGCAGGCCTCGGCCAGAGCGCGTGCGAGGGCGATATCCAACAGATTGACGGCGGGGGCGGGAAGGTCGCCGTAACGGTCGCAGAGCTCGTCGGTCATGTCCTCCATATCGTCTCGGTTGCGGATGAGGGCGATGCGCTTGTAGAGAGCCATGCGCTGGGAGGGGTAGCGGACGTAGGAGTCGGGAAGGAAGGCGGAGATGTTGACCGAAACCGTACATTCCTTCTTCTCGGGGGGCTTTTCCCCCCGCTCCTCCAGAACGGCATCGTTGAGGAGCTTGATGTAGAGATCGTAACCCACCGCCTCCATGTGTCCGTGCTGCTCGGCACCCAGGAGGTTGCCCGTACCGCGGATCTCCATATCTCTGAGGGCGATGCGGAAGCCCGCGCCGAACTCGGCGTACTCGCGGATAGCGCCCAGCCGCTTTTCAGCGATCTCGGTAATAGCCTTGCCGGGGCGGTAGGTGAAGTAGGCGTAGGCGCGCCTTGCGGAGCGACCCACGCGACCACGGAGCTGGTGGAGCTGAGAAAGCCCCAGCCGCTCGGCGCAGTCCACGATGAGGGTATTGGCGTTGGGAATGTCCACCCCCGTCTCGATGATGGTGGTGCAGACCAGAATGTCGATCTCACCCAGAAGCATCCGCTCCCAGATCTCTTCCAATTGCTCCTTGTCCATCTTGCCGTGAGCTACGGTAATGCGGGCATCGGGGATGGCGCTCGACAGGGAAGCGGCCAACCGATCGATGTTCTCCACCACGTTGTGAAGGTAGAATACCTGACCGCCGCGGCGCAGCTCCTTGCGGATGGCCTCATGGATGATGAGATCGTCGTGCTCCAGCACGTAGGTCTGTACGGGCAGACGGTCCACGGGAGCCTCGTCCAGAATGGAGATGTCGCGGATGCCGCCCATGGCCATGTTCAGGGTACGGGGGATGGGGGTCGCCGACAGGGTCAGCACGTCGATGTTGCCGCAGAGCTGCTTGAGCTTTTCCTTCTGCGCCACACCGAAGCGCTGCTCCTCGTCCACGATGAGCAGACCGAGATCGCGGAAGCGGATGTCCTTACCCAGCAGTCGGTGGGTGCCGATGACCACGTCCACGTCGCCCCGCTCCAGTCGGCGCAGGGTCTGCTCCTGCTCCTTGGGGGTCTTGAAGCGGGAGAGCATATCCACGTTCACCGAGAAGGCGCGCATACGGCGGGTGAAGGTCTGGTAGTGCTGGAGAGCCAGAATGGTGGTGGGAACCAGCACTGCCACCTGCTTGCCGTCGGTGACGGCCTTGAAGGCGGCGCGGAGAGCCACTTCGGTCTTGCCGTAGCCCACGTCGCCGCAGAGGAGTCGATCCATGGGGGTGGGGCGCATCATATCCGCCTTGATGTCCTCAATGGCGGCGAGCTGACCCGCGGTCTCCTCGTACTCGAAGGCGGCCTCGAAGTCTCTCTGGAAATCATCGTCGGGGGAGAAGGCGTAGCCCGGGCGGCGAAGCCGCTCGGCGTAGAGCTTGATGAGGTCCTTCGCCATCTCCTTGACCATGGCCTTGGTTCTGGCCTTGGTCTTGTTCCAGTGGTCGGTTCCCAGCTTGGAAAGCTTGACCATGCCGTCGTCGGCGTGGGCGCCGATGTACTTGGACACCATATCCAGCTTTTCCACGGGGATAAAGAGCTTATCGGTGCCCGCGTACTTGATGCCGATGTAGTCGCGGGTCACGCCCCCCGTGGTCAGGGTCTCGATGCCCGTGTACTGACCGATACCGTAGGTTTCGTGGACCACGATATCCCCAACGTCCAGCTCGTTGAAGGAGAGGATGGTCTTGGCATTCTTCTTTTTGGCCTTTTCGGCCATAGCTTTTTGCTTGCGGGAGCGAATGGCGGCGGTGGAGAGAGCGCCGGTACGGCCGTCGGGGTTGGTGGAGAGAATGGCGATCTTGGGGACGATGAGCTCGTAGCCGAACAGGTAGTCCCGCCAGAGAATGACCACCATGCCCTTGGGCATATCCTTGGCGTCGGTGAAGCTCCCCTCACGGGGGATGACGCTGTCAAAGCCCGCCTCGTCCAGCATCTCCGCCAGATTGTGGGCGGCGGCCTCGTTCTCGGCGATGACGGCCAGACGGTGCCCCGACCGCATGTAGGCGGTGAGATCCTCGCAGAGAAGCTTGAAGTTCTCGGCGTAGGAGATCATGTGCTTGGTGCGGAAGCCGAAAATACCCCCCAGCCGCTTGCCCGACATACCGTAGGACAGGGAATCCACGTGGACCGTGGCGTTACGGTCGAGGAACAGATCAAAGGCGGTGGTGGGCTTCTGGTACTCGGCGTGCTTGCCCGATATGGTCCCCGCCTCAATGAGGCTCTTGACGGTCTCGTTCATCTGCCACTCCCCCGCCTTGAGTCGGTCGTTTACGGCGGAGTTGTTGCGGATGATGAACAGGGTCTTGTCGGGGAAGTAGTCCAGAAGACAGGCGCACTCGGGGTACAGCACCTTCATGTACTTGTCCAGATAGTTCAGCTCGGCTCCCGTGGGATTGACGGCGCGGCGGGCGGCGGTGAGGGCGGCCAGCTCCTCGTCCAGTACCCGCGCGGCCTCGGGAGTGCGACCCTGAGCGGTCTTTCGCTGGGCACGGATGACCTCCTCCAATTTTGCCAGTCCTTCGGCGTTGGTCAAAAGCTCGCGGGCGGGGAGCAGGTCGGCCTCGTGGATGGCGTGGGTCATGCGCTGGGATTCGGGATCGAACAGACCCATGCGGTCGATCTCGTCACCGAACAGCTCCACGCGCAGGGGGTGAGAGCCCTCGATCAGCTCCCCTTCATCGTCGTAGAAGGTGGCGTAGGGAGGGCAGACGTCAATGATGCCGCCGCGGATGGCGAACTGACCGGGCCCCTCCACCATGTCCACCCGAGCGTAGCCCGCCCCCACTAAGGCGGCGGCCAGAGCGGCGGGCTCAATGGGGGTGTTGTAGTCCAGATGCACCGAGGTGGCGCGGAGACGGTCGGGGGAGATGGTGTAGCCCAGCGCCGCGTCGGGGGTGGTGAGCACGGCGTCGTAGCCCCCCGTAATGAGTCCCGACAAGACCTTCAGCCGCTCGTGCTCGTACTCGTGGGAGGCGGTGACTCCCGCGCCGTAGAAGGAGAGGTCGCGGGCGGTGTAGAAGGCGGCGCGCAGACCGAACCGCTTCAGGGTCTGCTTCATGCGGACGCAGTCCTTCTCCTCGGGGCAGATAATGAGGGCGGTTTTTTTGTCGGTCCTGGTGGCGGTACTAAAGAGACAGGTGTCCTCAATGAGCGAAATGATAAAGGCCTCGGAGGCACCCTCACACAGGCCGTTGGCCAGAATGGGCAGAGGCTTATCCTTGAAATTGCGGCGGACGGCCGAAAGAAGCTGTCCGTACTCGGGGTCGGTACGGATGGCGGAGGTTAGGAGGTTCATAGGGTTCCTTTCTGTGGGAGTGGATCACGCCCCCGAAGGGGGCATATCGATCCGCCGGGGGCAACACCCGAGCGGAATATCGAGGGCGCGCGGAGCGGCGCACATATCGAACGCCGCAAGGCGTATATCGACTTTGTGTATCCTGTCGATATGCACCCTGAAGGGTGCTCGATATACCGCATGGCTATGCCACGCGGTTCGATATGCCGCTATCGCGGCTCGATATGCGCCATGATGGGCGCAATATAAACGCCGAAAGGGTAGCATTTTCTCCCCCCGTGGGGGTCAAACGCTACCAAAACGGCTATTTTTGTGACTTATCGGTTATCCCTTGCGGTTGCAGATCTGCATGGCACCGTCAAGGTCGCCCTGAATCAGATGCTCAATGC
>JAZNUO010000221.1:0-2571 GCA_045592305.1 Eubacteriales bacterium
CGAGGGTAGCGTTGATAGCGGCGGTGGGACCTCCGGACTGACCGACAATGGCGTTGCCGTGTAAAGTTTCCATATCGTATATCCTTTCGGTGGGAAATTTCGCTACTAATAGGATACCATAAAACAGGGGATTTGTCAAGGGGGAAATTGGGGTTTGTCGGGCAGGGGCTCTGCCCCTGCACCCCGCCAAAGAACTTTTTGAAAAAAGTTCTTTGGAATCTCAAAAACTTTTAAAAAACATTGATAAATAATACTTTTTTGAAAGTTCTTGAAAGGGGGTTCGGGGGAAAACTTCTTTCAAGAAGTTTTCCCCCGGTCGTTCCCCCGCCTCCCCGACAAACCCAAATTTGAAAGTCGGCCGGACAATTACAATAAAGGTGCCGTACCGAAATACGACACCTTTTCTTTTATGGATTTAGGAGAAGAAGGGCACAAGTCCCATGATGAAGATCACGAGGATGATGACGGGGATGGCGATGGTGAATACCCAACGCATCCAGGAGCGCACCTTGAGACCCTTACCCGTGTTGGCCTCGGTCATAAAATTCTTCCAGCCCCAGCCGTAGCGGGTGACGCAGAAGAGCGTGAAGATCAAGGCACCAATGGGCAGGAGGAGGTTACTGACCACGAAATCCTCCAGATCAAGGATGGCGGTTCCCTCGCCGAAGGGGGTAAAGCCCGACCAGATATTATAGCCGAATATGCAGGGGAGGGACAAGAGGAGCATACCGATGCCCACTACGATACAGGTCTTGATGCGCTTCCAGCCCGTGAGATCCATGACGCAAGCGATGATGTTCTCAAAGACCGCCAGCACGGTGGAGAGGGCGGCGAAGGACATGAACACGAAGAACAAACTGCCCCACAGGCGGCCGAAGGGCATATTGTTGAATACGGTGGGGAGGGTCTGGAAGATGAGGGCGGGACCCGCGTCGGGGTTGATGCCGTAGGCGAAGCAGGCGGGGAAAATGATGAGACCCGAGGTGAAGGCCACAAAGGTATCCAGAACGGCTACGTTGACGGCCTCCCCCATGAGGGCTCTCTCCTTGCCCAGATAGCTGCCGAAGATGGCCATGGAGCCGATACCCAGACTCAGGGTGAAGAAGGCCTGATTCATGGCGGCAACAATGACGTTGAAGATACCCACCTTTCTGACGTTCTCGATATTGGGGACGAGGTAGAATTTCAGACCCTCGGAGGCCCCCTCCAGAAACAGGCTGTTGACGGCGATGACCACCATGAGGACAAGAAGCGCCACCATCATGACCTTTGTGACCCGCTCCAGACCCTTCCGGACACCCAGCATACAGACCGCGATGCCGATGATGACGGCGAGAGCCATGAATACGGTCTGCCAGACGGGGTCGCCCAGCATCTTGCCGAACTCAGCGTTGACGGCCTCGGTATCCAGACCCTCGAACCTGCCCGTGGCGGTCTTGACGAAGTAGTTCATCATCCAGCCCGAGACGTTGTTGTAGAACATCATGAGGATGACACAGCCCGCGAGGCAGGTGATGCCGTGGATGTGCCACTTATGACCCGGCTTTTCCAGCTCGCGGAACATGACCGCGGGGGATTTCTGGGCGGCGCGACCCACGGCGAACTCCATGGTCATGACGGGAATACCCAGCACGATGAGGCAGACGATGTAGATGAGGACGAAGATGGCACCGCCGTACTGACCGACCATCCAGGGGAATTTCCAGACGTTACCAATGCCGATGGCGCAACCGGCGGAGAGGAGGATAAAGCCGAGTCGGCTTGCGAGTCTGTCACGGGACATGGGAGGTCTCCTTTGGGTTGAATTTTCCAATGGTACAAGATACGAGATACAAGATGCGAACTCATATCTTTTATCTTGTATCTTGTATCTCTGTATCTTACTTTACGGTTCTTCTGTCTGATACTCCGCTCTCGGCCCTCCGATGTAGGCGGGGCGGGTGCGGGCGCAGACGAGGGAGGCCTCGCCGATCTTGCTGACCGACAGGCGGACGGGGACGGCGATGCGGCGGAGGTGCATACCGATGAGGGTCGCGCCGATGTCCATGCCCGCGTGGGCCTTGACCGACTCCACCGCGACGGGATCGCGCATGGCTTCCCATACGGCGGTGGCGAAGGAGCCCCCTGCCTTGGGTCGGGGCTTGACCCAGACGGGGTCGTAGCCGTACTTTTCGGCGGTGGAGCGCTCCATAATGAGGGCGCGGTTGAGGTGCTCACAGCACTGGACGGCGAGGAGGATACCGCGCTCGTTCAGGATGGGCAGGACAGCGTCCCGCAGGGCTGTGGCGGCCTCCATGGAGGAGCTTCGGCCGATGCGCTCGCCCACCATTTCGGATGAGGAGCAGCCAATAACCAGAAGCTGACCCGCCTTGAGGTCGGCGGTCACGATCAGCTCCCGCAGGGCGGCGGAGGCATCGCGGGTTATGGCGGAATAGATGTTTTCTGACATGATGGTTTCCTTTTTAATAGAACGTCGCGACCTCCTGCTTCGGGGCGGAGGTCATGGCGTAGTCGGTGGCGTAGAGGACGGGGCCGCGGCGACCGCCGTAGAGCTTGTGGGGCTCCAGGGAG
>JAZNUO010000222.1:0-11585 GCA_045592305.1 Eubacteriales bacterium
TGAACGTTCTGGAGAAGAACGGCATCGAAAGCTTCCCCTACAAGAACACCGACGGCACCCCCGTCATGACCGCCGCCGACGTGGAGACCCTTGTCAAGGTTTTCCGGACCAACGTGGACGTGGATGCCAAGCTGGGCGTGATCGACCAGATCCTGCACTGGATCGGTCTGGGCTTTGAGTGGCTCATCAACGTCCCCGGCTTCGGCAGCTTTATTCTGGGTACGGTCTACTTCGCCATCGCCCTGGAAATTCTCATGATCCCCCTGGGCATCCACCAGCAGAAGAACTCCCGCAAGCAGGCAAAGCTCCGCCCCCGCGAGATGGCTATTCGCAACAAGTATAAGGGTCGCAACGATCAGGCCACCCAGCAGAAGGTGAATCAGGAGATTCAGGAGCTCTACACCAAGGAGGGCTACTCCCCCATGGCGGGCTGCCTCCCCCTGCTCATCACCATGCCCTTCCTGCTCTTCCTGTACTACATCGTCATTGACCCCATGACCTACATGATCGGCGCGCCCGCCGGTTTGACCTCCGCCTTCCTGACCTTTGCCGACGCTCCCGCCGCCGCGGGCGGTCTGGGCCTGACCCTGACCTCCGACAGAGGCACCATCGAGGTGCTGTCCCTCATCCGCGAGAACGGTCTGAGCATCGAGGGTCTGGCTGATTTCGCTTATCTGGCCAACGGTGCCGACTGCTTGTCCGCTCTGGACGGCATGGCCGAGCGCATTCCCGATTTCAACCTCTTCGGTCTGAACATGGGTCTGACCCCCGGCTTCGGCTCTACCCACCAGTTGATCCTGCTGTTCATGCCCGTCCTGACCTTTGCCGTTTACTTCCTGAGCGGTAAGATCAGCCGCAAGTTCACCTTCCAGCCCATGCAGAACGGCGACCGGAAGGATCCCGCCCAGGGCTGCTCCAACAACATGATGAACATTATGATGCCCGCTATGTCGGCGTGGTTCACCTTCATGGTTCCCGCCGCCGTGGGTCTGTACTGGATCTTCAAGAGCATCATCAGCACGGTCAAGCAGTTCATCCTCTACAAGGCCATGCCTCTGCCCACCTTCACCGAGGAGGACTACAAGGCCGCCGAGCGGGAGCTGATGGGGAAGGATAAGAACAAACCCGTCAAGCGGGACCCCAACGCGCCGAAAAACCCCAACGTCCGCTCTCTGCACCACATCGACGACGAGGACTACGAGACCCCCGCCGAGCGCGAGGCAAGACTGGCCGCCCGCAAGCGGGACTACGTGGAGCCTGAGGAGGAGACTCCCGCGCCCAAGACCGCCGAGGGGCAGTACGGGGATGGTGCCGTTCTCAAGGAGGACGACCGCCCCGCCCGCAAGGACAAGAAGAATAAGAAGAACAGCGACGATTGATCGCGAAAAGGGTGTCCCCGCCGAGAGCCTCTGCGGGTGTTGCCCAACATAACTGAAAGGATAGAGTTTTACCGTCATGAAGAAGGAAATCGAGATCAGCGGCAAGACGCGGGAGGAGGCCATTGAAAAGGCCGTTATCGAGCTGGGTGCTCCCTCTGCCTCTGCCATTATGTATACCGTTATCAACGAGGGCCGCAAGGGCTTCCTCGGCTTCGGAGCCGTGGACTGCACCATCCGCGCCGTTTATCAGGTGGCTGAGCCCACCGAGGAAAAGCCCCGCCGCGACCGCCGCGACCGCAAGGGCGGGGATCGCCGTGACCGCGGCGACCGTCGCGACCGCCGTGACCGCGCCCCCGGAAGAACCGCAGGAGCCGTGGAGGAGACCGAGGAGATCGCAGTCCCCGTCCGTCCTGCCGTGGAGAACATCGACCCCGCCACCGCCTCCGAGAGCGAGCAGACCGCCTACCGCTTCATCTGCAAGCTGGTGGAGAATATGGCTTTGGAGGACGTGCAGATCGCTATGCACCCCGGTAACAACGACGACATGGTCATCACCGTGGACGGCGAAAACGCCGGTATCCTCATCGGACACCACGGCGACACCCTGGACGCGCTCCAGTACCTCGCCAACCTCGCCGCCAACCGCAAGGAGGAGGGCGAGAAGAGAGAGTACGCCCGCATTACCGTGGACGTGGAATCCTACCGCGCCAAGCGTGAGGACGCTCTCCGTATTCTGGCCCGCAAGAAGGCCCATCAGGTGCTGAAGTACAAGAAGAGCATCATGCTGGAGCCCATGAATCCCTACGAGCGCCGTATCATCCACTCCGAGATCCAGAAGCTGGAGGGGGTCTCCACCAACTCCATTGGCGTGGAGAACAACCGCCGCATCGTCATCTTCCTCGAGGAGGAGGGTATGCCCACCGCCGGCATCAAGGCCAAGGGCGGCTCCGAGAAGTCCAAGTCCCGCTCCAAGAAGAAGAGCCGCGCAAATAAGACCATGGATCCCCTGTCCTCCGAGGCGCTTACGGGCGTGACCCGCAAGCAGGGCGAGTCCATCTTCGGCGAGGAGGAGCACGATCCCTTCGACATCGACCTCTCCGCCGCCACCTACTCCGAGGAGGAGGAGATGGCAGAGGCCGCCGAGGACGCCGAGGACGTGGAGGAGACCGCCCTCGAGGTCGCTTCCGACGGGGAGTAATTCCACGAGAGTAAAGGGAGGTATTTCACATGACGATATCCCCTTTCGATACCATCGCCGCCGTCAGCACCCCCTTCGGTAAGGGAGGCGTGGCCGTCATCCGCCTGTCGGGGGATGAGGCTGTGGCGGTGGCGGGTCGGGTATTCTTTCCCGTCAGCGGGAAAAGCCTGACCGAAGCCCCGTCCCGTACCGCCGTGTACGGTCTCATCCGCCACCCCGACAGCGGGGAGGTGCTGGATGACGGACTGTGTACGGTCTTTAAAGCCCCCCACTCCTTCACGGGAGAGGACACGGTGGAGCTTTCCTGCCACGGCGGCGTGCTGGTCACGCGCAACGTGCTGGAGGCGTGTCTGCGAGCGGGGGCGAGACAGGCTCTGGCGGGAGAATTCACCCGCCGCGCCTATCTGAACGGCAAGCTGGAGCTGGAGCGCGCCGAGGCCTTGGGCAACCTTCTGGACGCGGGGAATGACGAGCAGGTCAGGCTTGCCCGCGCGGGCATGAACGGTTTGCTCACCGACTCCGCCGAGGAGGTCTACGCCGACCTCATGGCGGTGCTCTCCAACATGGAGGCGGGCATGGACTTCCCCGAGGAGGATCTCACCGAGATGCCCTTCGAGGAGATCACCGCCGCTATCCGTGATGCTGAGATAACCGTCCGGGAGCTGGTGAACACCTACCGCACGGGCCGCGCCATCGCTGAGGGAATTCCTACGGTCATCTGCGGTCGCCCCAACGTGGGTAAGAGCGCCTTCTATAACCGCCTTCTGGGTCGCGAGGCCGCCATCGTCACCGAGATCGCGGGGACTACCCGCGACATTCTCACCGACACCGTCTCCTTGGGACGGGTCACTCTCCGCCTGTCGGATACGGCAGGACTTCGTGAGTCCGACGATCCTGTGGAGCGCATCGGCGTGGAGCGGGCGCGGCGGGCTCTGGAGCAGGCCGAGCTGGTGCTGGCTCTGACCGATACCGAGGGCACCGACCCCGAGACCGAGGCTTTGGTGCAGTCTCTTTCGGAGGAGGGAAGAACCGTCATCCGTATCTACACCAAACGGGATCTTTACCCTGAAAGACCCATTCCCGCCGACGGGATCCCCACGGTCTGTCTTTCCTCGGTGACGGGGGAGGGCTTTGACCGCCTGACCGCCGCCGTGGAGACCGTCTTTATCGACGGTGAGCTGCGCATGGGCGAGGAGGCCGTGGTATTCAGCGCAAGACAGGCCGCCGCCCTTCGCGAGACCGCCGTCTACCTGCAAGCCGCCCGCGAGAATCTGGACGCGGGACTCCCCTACGACGTCTGCGCCGACGATATCCGAGCCGCCATGGGCGAGCTGGGGATGCTCTGCGGAAGAGAGACGGGGGAGGAGATCGTCACCGAGATCTTCTCACGCTTTTGCGTGGGGAAGTAAGCCCGCAATATCCCCCGAAACAGGCGGAAACGCTTCGGGATGGGATCCCCGTATATACGCGCGTCGGGAACCGGGACGGGCATTTCGCTCAGCTCTCGATTCCCGTATGCGTGCACAAAATATTAGTTAGTCAAACAAACGAATCATATCATCTCCCGCAAGGGGAGCGGACGGAGCCTTCCGCCCGGGAAAGGAAGCACAATGGCAACCGAGATCACCGCAAAGAAGCACAAGCCCATCAACCGCCCTCGCATGAACCACGTTACCCCCCGCGCCAGCGACGTGCTGGATCTTTTGGAGCAGATCCGCGATCACGGCGACCGCATTGCCTACCGCTACTATGTGGGCAAGGAGATCAAGGACATGACCTACGGTCAGCTCCACACCACGGTCACTGAGTGCGCCGCCGCCCTCGACACCATGGGTCTGAAGGGCTGCCGCATCGCCGTCATCGGCGATACCTCCCCCCAGTGGATCGCCACCTATATGGCCACTCTGGCCGCCGGCTGCGTGGCTGTTCCCATGGACAAGGAGCTGGACGTTGCCGAGATCTGCAAGTTCCTGGACATCGTGGAGGCCAAGGCCATCGTGTACTCCAAGTCCTTCAACGAGAAGTTCGTGGACGCCATTCAGAACAGCAAGACGGGCGTGCAGTATTTCATTCCCGTGACCCCCGCCTATGACAGCACCTTTGATCCCAAGGTGATCTCCTTTGACGAGGTTCTGGCCAAGGGTCGCGCCCGCATCGCCGAGTCGGGCTATACCTTCCCCGCCGTGGAGAGCCGCGAGACCATGGCCGAGATGCTCTTCACCTCGGGCACCACAGGCACCAGCAAGTGCGTCATGCTTTCCCAGAAAAACATCTTCGCTGCCGTCAACGCTGCCTGCGAGACGGTTTGCTTCTCCCCCGAGGACGTCATCATGTCCGTCCTCCCCGTCCACCACACCTACGAGCTGATGTGCCTCATCGCCGCCTCCCTGTTCGGTATGGAGGTCTGTATCAACGATACCCTCCGCCACGTTATGAAGAACCTTCAGGTATTCAAGCCCACGGGACTCGTGCTGGTCCCCCTGTTCCTCAACACCATGTACAAGAAGATCTGGAGCGAGGCCACCCGCACGGGGAAGGACAAGGCTCTGAAGCTCGCGCTGGCCACCTCCAAGACCCTGCTCTCCATGGGCATCGACGTGCGCCGCAAGCTCTTCAAGACGGTGCTGGATTCCTTTGGCGGTCGCCTTGACCACATCATCTGCGGCGGTGCCAAGCTGAACCCCGACCTCATTGCCGCCTTTGAGGACTTCGGTATTTCGGTGTTCGAGGGCTTCGGCATCACCGAGTGCTCCCCTCTGACCAACGTGACCCCCTACTACAACCGTAAGTACGGCTCCATCGGTCCTTCCGTCCCCTGCTGCCGCTGCCGCATCGCCGACGCGCAGGAGGGTGAGCACGGCTACCCCGAGGGCGAGCTCCAGATCAAGGGCGACAACGTCATGATGGGCTACTACAACAACCCCGAGGCCAACGAGACCGCCTTCACCGAGGACGGCTGGTTCCGCACCGGTGACGTGGCCTACAAGGACGAGGACGGCTACGTCTACATCACGGGACGCATGAAGTCGGTCATCGTGCTGGAGAACGGTAAGAACGTATTCCCCGAGGAGATCGAGGAGTATCTGGACGAGATCGAGGCCATCGCCGAGTGCGTGGTCATCGGTCGCAAGGCCAAGGACAGCGACGAGGTGATCCTGACCGTGGTGGCGTATCCCAACTACGAAAAGCTCCCCTCCGGCGTGTCCGAGGAGGTCATCCACGAGACCATCTACAAGCAGATCATGCAGATCAACCGCCGTCTCCCCAGCTTCAAGCAGATGAAGGCTCTGGAGCTCCGTTCCACCGAGTTCGAAAAGACCACCTCCAAGAAGATCAAGAGACATCTGGTGAAATAATAAGCGCGATTGGGGGAAACTTCTTGAAAGAAGTTTCCCCCAAACCCCTTTCAAGAACTTTCAAAAAAGGATGATAGAGGCAGTATGAAGCGAGAACCGATTGGCTTATATCTACACATCCCGTTTTGCCGAAGCAAATGCCCCTACTGCGATTTCTGCTCCTACCCCCGCCCCACCAATGAGCTGATGGAGGCCTACACCCGCGAGCTGGCCCGCCGTATCCGTGAGGCAGGGAAAAACTACGGGGAAAAGCTCGCCGAAGCGGTTTCCCACAGGGAGGGAGGGACGACACGCCACCGCGTCGAATTGGACACGGTTTATTTCGGCGGCGGCACCCCCACCCTGCTCCCCCCGTCCTGTATCCGTGAGCTGTTCTCCGCTATCCGTACCGCGTTTGATATTTTACCCGATGCCGAGATCACGGTGGAGGGCAATCCCGCCGCCGCGGGTCGGGAGGCGCTGGCGGTGTGGCGGGAGTGCGGTGTCAACCGCCTGAGTCTGGGGGCGCAATCGGCTCAGCCCGACGAGCTGAAGGCGCTGGGACGGCTTCACCGCTGGGAGGACGCAGAAAAAACCGTCGCCGATGCCCGCGCGGTGGGAATCACGAACATCAATCTGGACTTCATGCTGGGCATTCCCCTCCAGACCCCCGCGTCTCTGACGGATACCCTCTCCCGCGCCCTCGCCCTGAAGCCCACCCACCTGTCTGCCTACACCCTCATGCTGGAGGAGGGGACCCCCTTCCACCGCCGCGGTCGGGCGGGGTTGGGACTCCCCCCGACGGAGGAGGAGGCCGACGAGCAGGCGGTATCTCTCTGGGAGCAGGCCTGCGCCATCCTCCGCTGTGCGGGCTATGAGCATTACGAAATCTCTAATTTCGCCCGCGAGGGCTTCCGCTCCCGCCACAACCTCCATACCTGGCAATGCCGCGACTATCTGGGGCTGGGCGTGGCCGCCCATTCCTGCATGAACGGGGTGCGGTTCGGTCAGTCCCGCGATCTGGAGGGCTTTCTGGCAGGGAAGGACATCACCGAATTCACCGAGATACTGACCCCCGCCGCCCGCGAATCCGAGTTCCTCATGCTGTCCCTCCGCCTCTCCGACGGCGTGGACGAGGGTGACTTTTTCAGCCGCTTCGGTAAGGATTTCTGGCATACCTACGGCGAGATCTGCATACCCTTTATTGAGAAGGGACTCATGCGCCGTGAGGGCGGGCGGGTGTTTCTCACCGAGGCGGGCTTCCCCGTCAGCAACGCCATTCTGACCGAGCTGATCTGAGCGTGGGAGGTGAATTTCACGAGATTTTCCCGGGAATTTCACCGAATCTCCCCCCGCCGACAGAAAAACATAGAGAAACCCCGTTGACAAGAAGGGGTTTTTCGTGTATAATAAGAACGTACCAAAAGGGCGGGCGACAGTGCCCGCGGAAAGGAAGAAACCACCATGGATGAGAAGGATTATCAGAGCGAATACTATACATTGACCGACGAAGAGGGCAACGAGCTCCAGTTTGAGGTCATCGGCTCAGCCGAGATCAACGGGACTATGTACTACGCCATGATCCCCGTGGACGATCAGCCCGAGGAGGAGGACGTGTACGAGTACGTGATCCTCAAGGCTGACAAGGACGAGGACGGCGAGGACATTCTGGTCACTATCGACGATGACGATGAGTTCGACGACGTGGCCGACTACTTCGACGATATGCTCTCCGACGAGGCCGACTATGACCTGAACAACGACGAGGAGTAAGCGCCCGTCACACCTCGATTCAAAAATTCCTGCGGGGTGCGTGATATGCAGATATTGTGACCCACAAATGATTAAAGGAGATCGACTCACGAGGTGGTTTGCAGACCTCCCGCTATCCTCATCGGTTGACTTGTCCCGAGGGATACGCGGACGCTGGGAGCAGTAAAGCCGCGGATAGATCACCGCCCTGGACAAACAGGGTTCCGAATGCTGTGTACACGGCCTTGCGGGGTTTTTCAGTTGCCTCAGAATCATGATGGGCGTATGTCAGGCTTTTGACATACGCTCATTGCGCTTTTGGGGTGAATTCCCTGCCTTTACAATCCATCAACAGAAAGGAATCTACATAATGGGTATCATCAAAGCGACAATGAGCGCCATTGGCGGCGGCCTTGCCGACCAGTGGCTGGAGGTTCTGGAAGCCGACGATATGGGGGACAATACCCTCTTTACCAAGGGCGTCAAGGTCCGAAAGAACGACAAGCGCAACAGCAACAAGAAGGGCACCGAGGACTACATCTCCAACGGCTCGGTCATCCACGTCTACCCCAACCAGTTCATGATCCTTGTGGACGGCGGTAAGATCGTGGACTTCACCGCCGAGGAGGGCTACTACAAGGTGGACAACGCCGCCGCTCCCTCCCTCTTCTCGGGCGGCTTCGGAGCTTCCATCAAGGAGTCCTTCTCCCGCGTCAAGTTCGGCGGTGTGCCCTCCACCTCCCAGAAGGCCTACTTCATCAACCTCCAGGAGATCAAGGGCATCAAGTTTGGCACCCGCAACCCCATCAACTACTTTGACAGCTTCTACAACGCCGAGCTGTTCCTCCGCGCCCACGGTATGTACTCCATTAAGATCACCGACCCCATCAAGTTCTACACCGAGGTGATCCCCAAGAACGCCGACCGAGTGGACATCTCCGCCATCAACGAGCAGTACCTCAACGAGTTCCTGGAGGCGCTCGGAGCGGCCATCAACTCCATGTCCGCCGACGGCATCCGCATCTCCTACGTGGTCTCCAAGTCCCGTGAGCTGTCCCGCTACATGCAAAACGAGCTGGACGCCGACTGGAAGGAGCTCCGTGGCATGGAGGTTCTGTCGGTGGGTCTGGGAGGACTGTCCTACGACGAGAAATCCCGCGAGATGATCGACATGCGCAACCAGGGCGCTATGCTGGGGGATGCCTCCATCCGCGAGGGCTACGTCCAGGGCGCGGTGGCCAGAGGCATGGAGGCCGCGGGCGGTAACGCGAACGGCGCGGCCCAGGCCTTCATGGGCATGGGTATGGGCATGAACGCAGGAGGCGGCTTCGTGGGCGCGGCCTCGGCTTCCAACCAGGCCCAGATGGAGCGTGATGCCGCCAAGGCTCCCGCTACGCCCGCGGGCGGCTGGGCCTGCTCCTGCGGTCAGACCAACACGGGCAAGTTCTGCTCGGAGTGCGGCTCTCCCAAGCCCGCTCCCGCGGGTAGCTGGACCTGTGCCTGCGGGGCTGTCTGCACGGGCAAGTTCTGCCCCGAGTGCGGCTCTCCCAGACCCGCCGCCGAGTGGTTCTGCACCGAGTGCGGAGCGAAGAATGAGGCGGGGGCCAAGTTCTGCTCGGAGTGTGGGAAGAAGAAGTAAAATTTCCGTCTGTCTTCGTCCCCCTCTCGCGCGAAGCGCATATCGAATCCCGCAGGGATATATCGAGTGCCGCAGGGCACATATCGAGTCCCGCAGGGACATATCGACCGCTCTGTCCTGTCGATATGCCTCCTATCGGAGGCTTTATATACCTGCGGTTCGATATGCCGCTCGTGCGGCTCGATACGCACCCTTGCGGGTGCGAGGGAAAACCAAAGAAGGGAACCACATACCATGTCCACAAGCAAAACCGTAGCCTACCAATGCCCCTGCTGCGGGGCGGGGCTGGGCTTCAATCCCGAAAAACAAAAGTTCGCCTGCGAGTTCTGCCTCTCGGAGTTCGACGAGGCCGAGCTGACGGGCGCGGGGGCCGCTGAGGCCGCCGAAAAGCAACGCGCAGAGGGCGAAGCCTACTGCGAGCAGATGAACCTCTTCACCTGCCCCAACTGCGGCGCTGAGGTGGTGGCCGACGATAACACCGCCGCCGACTTCTGCTACTACTGCCACAACCCCGTGGTTCACGCGGGACGGCTGTCGGGACAGCTCCGCCCCCACAAGGTCATCCCCTTCCGCATCACCCGTGAGGAGGCCGAGGGGATGTTTTTGCGCTGGTGCAGATCCAAGTGGTTTCTGCCCCGTGACTTCAAGTCCCAAGCCCACGCGGCGCAGATTCAGGGGGTCTACTACCCCTTCTGGGTCACAGACGCCGACGCGATCGGCTCCACCGACTTCAAGGCCACCCGCGTCCATAGCTGGCGCATGGGGGACTACCGATACACAAACACCAAGGTCTACAAGCTGGAGCGGGTAGGGAATATCCACTTCGAGGATATCGTCACCTGCGCCCTGTCCGACGCGGATAAGAAGATGCTGGAGGGCGTCCTCCCCTACCCCTCCGAGGAGCTGACCGATTTCTCCATGCCCTACCTGTCGGGCTTTTTCGCCAAAAAGCGGGACATCGAGCGGGATTCTCTGTCCGAGGAGGTGCGGGGGAGGATGCACGATTACACCGCCGCCCTTTTGCGTTCTACTGTCAAGGAGTCTTACGCCACCGTCACTCCAGAGGCTGTCCAAGTCAGCATTAAGGAGAGCCACTGGGAATACGCCCTGCTCCCCATCTGGATTTTGACCTACCCCCATACGGACGGCAAGGTCTACACCTTCGCCATCAATGCCTCCACGGGTAAAATTTACGGGGAGCTGCCCGTCAGTCAGTTCAAGCTGGCGGCTCTCATGGCGGCTGTGGCGGTGCCTGCCACCGCGCTGCTCTCGCTGATCGGAGGTGCGTTATTCTGATGAAAACCTCTGTACTGAAAAAAATCGCCGTCCTTGCGCTGATCCTGCTTTGTCTGGCGGTCTGTTTTGCTCTGCCCTTGTGGGCGGCGGAGACGGATCGGGTCTATGACCCCGCGGGGATGCTGAACGCCACCGAGACCGCGAAGCTGAACGCCCTGCTGGATCAGCTCTCTCGGGAGAGCGGAGTGGAGCTCTACCTTGCCACCTACAATGCCGAGAACCGCTTCGATGATTTCATCGGCGACGATTACTGCGCCCGCGTCAAAAACCTTAAGGGCAGTGATGCCGTCCTGCTGGTGGTGACATACGAGAAATTCAACCGCGAGCACTACTATGATATGTACACCTACGGCGAGGCCAACTACGCCATCAGCCAAAAGGAGGTCAACTACATACTGGACGATCACGACGTCTACGGGAACCTCAAGTATGGGCGTATCCACGAGGGTTGTGAGGCCTTCTTCACTTTGTCGGCGCAGGCCTATACGGGGCGCGTGGGCATGGCGTGGGGGGTTATTATCCTTTTGTCGGCGGGCATCTCGGTGGGTATCGCCTTCGCCGTCCGCGGGGCGGTGATCGCCGTTTACCGCAAGAAAAAGGCGACCGTGGACTACCCGCTGGATCGCTATGCCGAGCTGGAGCTGACCCGCGAGTCGGATTCTTTCGTCCGCGAATACACCACCCGCTCCTACTCACCCCGCAGCAGCGGAAGCGGCGGTGGCGGCAGCCGTCACGGCGGCGGAGGCGGACACCGCGGCGGGCGCTGACGCTCAGCCCCGCGATAGGCAAGGCGACCGCATTGTTGATACGGAAAATTGGGGTTTATCGGGCAGGGGCGAGGGGAACGCCAAAGGGAAACTTCTTGAAAGCCTCCTCGCTTCGCTCGGTGCAAGTTTGCCTATGGCAAACATTGCGAAGTTTCCCTCTGGACTCTCTTCAAGAACTTTCAAAAAGTATTATTTATCAATGATTTTTTTGAAAGTTTT
>JAZNUO010000223.1:0-6423 GCA_045592305.1 Eubacteriales bacterium
GTCCTGACCCCCACCGCTAACCTCACCCCCGTCCGTCTGGCGGGTACCACCGTCAGCCGCGCCACCCTCCACAATCTGGATTTCATCCGTGAGCGTGACATTCATCTTGGCGACTGCGTTACCGTCCAGAAGGCGGGTGACATCATCCCCGAGGTGGTCTGCGCCCATCCCGAAAAGCGGGACGGCACCGAGACACCCTTTGAGATGCCCACCGTATGCCCCTCCTGCGGCGAGCCTGTGTTCCGCGAAGAGGGCGAAGCCGCCGTCCGCTGTACCAATGCCGCCTGCCCCGCCCAGCTCTCCCGCGGCATCGAGCATTTTGCCTCGGGGGACGCCATGGACATCGACGGTCTCGGTCCCCAGATCGTGGAAGCCCTCATCCGCGCCGACCTCATCCGCGACCCGGCCGACCTCTATACCCTGCAAGCCGACCAAGTAGCAACGCTGGAACGCATGGGCGAGAAGTCCGCCCAGAATCTTATTGCCGCCATTGAGAAATCCAAGGGAGCGGGACTGGAGCGGCTCCTCTTCGCCCTCGGTATCCGCAACATCGGCGCGGTAGCCGCCGCCGCCCTGGCCGCCCGCTTTGGGACCCTGGAGGCGACCATGGAGGCCACCGTGGAGGACCTTTGCGCCATCCCCGATTTCGGGGAGATCACTGCCCTTTGCGTGGTCAACTACTTCTCCCACGAGCAGAACCGCGCCCTCTGCCGCCGCCTCACCGAGGCAGGCCTTGAGACCAAGTCCACCGCCGCCCCCACAAGCGACCGCTACGCGGGCAAGACCTTCGTCCTCACAGGCACCCTCCCCACCATGAGCCGCGACGAGGCTTCCGCTCTCATCAAGGCCCAGGGCGGTAAGGTCTCGGGGTCCGTTTCCAAGAAGACCGACTACGTGGTGGCGGGTGAGGCCGCAGGCTCCAAGCTCACCAAGGCCAACGAGCTGGGTGTCACGGTCATTGATGAGGCGACGCTGTTGGAGATGCTGAAATAAGATACACGCCGAGTAAACTCGGCAGATACAAGATACAAAGATACAAGATAGATCGCGCATCCTTGTATCTTGTATCTCGTATCTCGTATCTTGTATCTTGTATCTCGTATCTTGTATCTCGTATCTTTCATATATGAAAGGACCCCCGCACCAAAACGGAGGTTCCTTTTCTATGTAACGGTCGATCAATTACCGGGCGTGCTCTCGGGGAGCCCTTTTTCGCCGCCTCGTCCACCATCTTCTGCGCCGTCTCCATGTCCCCGCGCTCTACGGCGGTGAGGTAGGCGGTGTCGGAAGAATTTTCTTCGGAAATTGAGAAATTCCTATTGACAGAATCTGATTCTTGTGGTATCATATCAATAGAGTAGTTCTCTTTAACGTCTCGGACGTACGCCTCGCGGATTTGTTGCAAATCAGCGAGATATTGAGAACTGCTCTCTTTTTTTGTAATTGCCGCAATCAAACCCACCAAATTGGGAATTTCATCCGCTCCTGTTTTGATCATCTGCTTATTGACCAACAGTTTTTCATTATGGTATTGTGTCGTAACGGCCTCAACATAGTATGTCACGTTGTTTTCTCCAACCTTTACGTACACAAGCCCAGGCTCTTTATTAGCGTTCGTTTTAACAAATACCTTGTCATAGTTGGCTACTATATCAGGGATCCTTGCAATGTCTTCTTTTGTTACCGGGTATTTTTCGTTTGTTTGTTCTCCATGAGAATTACGAATGTGCCTTATATCATTGTCTCTCAGCGCGTGCGAGTATCCTGTTATGTCAATCTCTGAAGCTACATCCGCAACAAGTTTTTCATCCACCTCTGCATATGGTTTGTAGTCCTCAGTGTTTTTCTTGGCATACGCATCTTCAACATACTTGTCTATGTCTGCTTGCGTTACGCCAAACGAATACTTGACTTCACTGCTAACGTGCATCTTTTCCTCATTCATGCGCGTTACAGTCTCCACCTCCGCCGTCCTCGTCCTCTCCCCCGCCTCGGTTACGCCCTCGTAGAAAAGCTGCTCGATGTCGTCCAGCGAGTCCATGGTCTCGGAGAGGATCTGCGCCGTGCGGGAGGTCTTGCTCAGATCATTGTAGGCCTTCTTGATCTTCTCAATGATCTCGAAGATCCTGTCCTTGATCTTCTGCCAAAGGGTCTTGTTCTCGCGGGCGAGCTCGTTCAGCACCGTTCCGTCGGTCAGCACAAGCTCCATGCCGTCGGCCACCAGCTCCTCGCGGGCGAAGAAATGCGTGAAAAAGGAACCCCCGACTCGCAATACCATTAAGTTAAGAAAACGAAAAGGCTCCCCCTCTGGGGGAGCTGGCGCCGTAAGGCGACTGAGAGGGCATTTTTTGCGCGAAAACCCTCTCCGTCACGCTTCGCGTGCCACCTCCCCCAAAGGGGGAGGCTTAACTTAATGACATTGCCCCATCTCGGAGGTTCCTTTCCTATGTAACGGTCGATCAATTACTGGTCGCGCTCTCCACCAACCGATCCGCGCCGTACCGCTCGCGGAGCTTGGGCTTTTCGATCTTGCCCGTGGGGTTGCGGGGGACGTCGGCGAAGATGATCTTGCGGGGTCGCTTGTAGCGGGGAAGCCCCAGACAGAACTCCTGGATCTCCTCCTCGGTGCATTCCATGCCCTCCTTGATCTGGATGATGGCCGCGGCGATCTCGCCCAGACGGTCGTGGGGCAGACCGATGACCGCCACGTCGCTGATCTTCTCATGTGCGCGGAGGAAATCCTCGATCTGGACGGGATACAGGTTCTCACCGCCCGTGATAATCACGTCCTTCTTGCGATCCACCAGATAGATGAAGCCGTCCTCGTCCATGCGCGCCATGTCACCCGTCAAAAGCCAGCCGTCCTCGGTCAGAATTTCGGCGGTAGCCGCGGGATTCTTGTAGTAGCACTTCATAACGCCGTCTCCCTTGACCGCCAGCTCGCCCACGTCGCCCTGCTTCACAGGGTCGCGATGCTCGTCCACGATCTTGGTCTCCCAGCCATAGCCTGCGATACCGATAGCGCCCACCTTGCGGATGTTCTCCACCCCCAGATGGACACAGCCGGGGCCGATGGACTCGGACAGACCGTAGTTGGTATCGTAGTCCTGGCCGGGGAACTTCTCCTGCCAGCGCTTGACCAGAGAGGGAGGCACGGGCTGTGCGCCGATGTGCATGAGCCGCCACTGGGACAGACGGTACTCGTCCATCTTCAGGTCGCCGCGGTCGATGGAATCCAGAATATCCTGCGCCCACGGCACCAAGAGCCACACGATGGTCGCCCGCTCCTCGGACACGGCCTGCAAGATCCACTCAGGGCTGACACCGCGCAGAAGCACCGACTTGCCGCCCGCCACAAGAGAACCGAACCAGTGCATCTTAGCGCCCGTGTGGTACAGGGGAGGGATGCAGAGGAACACGTCGTCGCGGGTCTGACCGTGGTGCGCCTGCTCGGTCTTGGCGGAGGCCATGAGGGCGCGGTGATCGTGGAGGATCGCCTTGGGGAAGCCCGTAGTACCCGAGGAGAAGTAGATGGCGGCGTAGTCGTCGTCGCAGATCTCCACGGCGGGGGCGATGGTGGAGCAGTAGTACACCATCTTATTGTACAGGGAAGCGTACGCGGGACACTCGCTCTCCTTGCCGACGAAGAAGAAATCGGTAATACCCGTCAGCTCGGGAAGCACCGCGTCCACGCGCCCTACGAACTCGGGGCCGAACACCAGCATCCGCGCGTCGGCGAGGTCGAGACAGTATTTGATCTCGTCGGAGGCGTAGCGGTAGTTCATGGGCACCACGATAGCGCCCGCCTTCAGCACGCCGAAGTAGACGGGGAGCCACTCCAGACAGTTCATGAGGAGAACCGCCACCTTGTCCCCCCGCTTGATACCGCGGGAGAGCAGGAGATTGGCGAAGCGGTTGGCGCGGATGTCGAAATCCCGCCAGGTCATCTCGCGGCGGTACCGCTGACCCTCGGCGGCCTCGATCAGGTTATATTCCCGCCAGGTGGTGCTCTTCTCGGGCTGATTGGCGGGGTTGATCTCCACGAGAGCGACCTCGTCGGGGTGGAGTCTTGCGTGTCTTTCCAGATATTCGGTAATGGGCATGGGAAACCTCTTTCTCGGTGTTTCACCGAAATAATTTTCAAAGCATCGCTTATAGCATCGCTTATAGCATCGCGGGGAAAAGAAAAACCCCCTGCGCGGCATGAGCCAAGCAGAGGACGATCTCGCATAGCGCGAGCGTGTTACCACCTCAATTTGCCGCCCTTTCGCAAAGGCGACCTCACGGAGTACCGATGATACTCCCGCGCGATAACGGGCGCGCCCGACACAGCCTACTGCCGCCCACGGCGGGTTCGGTGCGTAGCTGACCGAATGTATTCAGCCGACCCGAATGACTGCTCACAGCGACCGCAGTCTCTCTGGAAATCGTAGCTTCGGCGTACTTCTTTCGGTTCGTAACGCTTTGAATGGGATGATTATAGCATAAAGAGGAAGATTTGTCAAGGGATTTTTGCGGAAAAGTCGCAAAAAATCGGGCTTTTCCGCAAAAGGCTCCTTTGAGGCATGGAAGCATCAAAAACCGCAATCCTTCACAAGTCTCCCCTGAAAATAAACCTCCCGATCATGCTCGGTGATCTCCCTCATCACCCGACAGGGATTCCCCACGGCCACGACCCCCGCAGGAAGGTCGCGGGTCACTACAGACCCCGCCCCGATGACGGTGTTGTCCCCAATCGTCACCCCGGGCATGATGAGCGCCCCTGCGCCGATCCAGCAGTTGCGACCGATATGCACCGCGGCGTTGTACTGAAGTCCTCTGGCCCGTAGCTCGGGATCAATGGGATGCCCCGCCGTAGCCACCACCACGTTGGGGGCGAACAGGGTGTAGTCCCCCACGTAGATATGGGTATCGTCCACCATGGTCAGCCCGAAATTGGCGTACACGAACTTACCGAAATGTACGTGTCTCCCGCCCCAGTTGGCGTGAAAGGGCGGCTCAATGTAGCACCCCTCCCCGATCTCGGCGAACATCTCCTTCATGAGTGCCTGCCGCTTGTCCGGTTCGGTGGGGCGGGTGTGGTTGAAATCGTACAAACGGTCCAGACAGGCGGTCTGCTCGGTCATAATGTCCCCGTCGGCGGGATCGTAGAGCATGGTGGCGTGCATTTTTTCAAGATTGGTCATGGATGTATCCTCGCTTATGTTTTTATTGGTTCAAATTCGTAATTCGTAATGCGTAATTCGTAATGAAGGAGCGGTCACGGGCGTATGGTCATTTTCCCCGACCATTCCCCCCTCCAAAGGAGCTGTTCTTGGGCAGAGGAGGGAACCAACCACCCCGCCGTATCCCCCTCGCCCGAGAGGATCACAGCGGCACGCTCGCGGTAGGTCAGCCCCTCGCCGAAGGGAGCCTTGGTCAAGGGCCCATGGTTGCCGAAGATCACCGTATCAGCCTCGGCTACCAGTTCAGTAGCACGATCTGCCAGCTCACTCTCAAAGACCGCCGAGCCGCAGTAGACCGCCCGACTCCCCGCCCCCGCGTCCAGCGACAGAAGCAGGACGGGCTGTACCGAACGCTCCAGCATGGCCGTCTCCAATACCCCCTCGCATCCGCCGAACAGGGTCAGGGACTCCCCCTCATCGTACAGACACACGGGCACTCCCGCGCCCTCGGCCTTCTCCAGATAGGAGAGCAGAAGGGAGTATTCCTCCTCGGTGTCGGGCGTGGGAAGCCAGAGAGCGCGCACCGTCTCGCGGGAGAGAAAGGCGGTCAGAGTCCCCGCCGTCCGCGAATGGTAGTGGGTCATCATCAGAACCGAAATCTCGGTAGCACCCGCCTCCTCTGCCGTCCTCGCCGCCGTGCTCATGGCGGTCAGACTGCCGTTGGAGAGGTCCATGATCACCGCCTCGTGCCCCTCGGTCAGCACCAGCATATCCGATTGGGACGAGGGCTGAATGAAGTCCACGGTCATATCCCCGTTCGTGACAAGCGTGTGAACACCCAGCACGCTACTCAGGGCGATCCACCCCGCCGCAAGAGGCAGAGTGATACACCATTGTTTTCTTTGGGGAAGCGTTACCGCAAGCAGGATCAATACCCCTGCCAGCATACAGAGGGCAATGGGAGCAACAGCGGGATGCCGCAGGGATACCACCGCCCACGAAGGTTCACCCATCCAAGCTGTCAAACGGAGCATGAGCCCACAAAGAGCCTCGATCACCCGGCCAAGGAATGCCCCGATAAAAGTCCCGCTCAGAGGGAGAGCCAAGAGGGAGAGAGCCAGCACCACCCCACAAACGGGGGTCATCAAAAGGGTGGAGAGAGGAGACAAGACCCCCAATTCCCCGATCACGGTCGCAACCACAAGCAGGGTAAAGCTCATAGCCACAAGCCCCGCTATGATCCCCGCCAGAGCCTTGC
>JAZNUO010000224.1:0-9800 GCA_045592305.1 Eubacteriales bacterium
TCGTAGGACTGCATGATCATGTAGTTGAACTCCAAAAAGGACAGCCCCTTCTCCATTCTCTGCTTGTAGCACTCGGCGCGGAGCATATTGTTGACCGAGAAGCACGCGCCCACCTCGCGGAGCACCTCCACGTAGTTGAGATCAAGGAGCCAGTCGGCGTTGTTGACCATGATGGCCTTGCCCTCGCCGAACTCGATGAATCGCTCCATCTGCTTCTTGAAGCAATCCACATTGTGCTGAATGGTCTCGCGGGTCATCATGCTTCTCATGTCGGTGCGTCCCGAGGGGTCGCCGATCATGGCGGTACCGCCGCCGATCAGCACCACGGGCTTGTTGCCCGCCATCTGGAGGCGCTTCATGAGGCACAGAGCCATGAAGTGGCCCACGTGGAGAGAGTCAGCGGTGGGGTCAAAGCCGATGTAGAAGGTGGCCTTGCCGTTGTTGATCATCTCCTTTATTTCGTCTTCATTCGTTACCTGCGCGATCAGACCGCGGGCAACGAGCTCGTCGTAGATAGTCATAGTGAAACTTCCTTTGCTTGAAAAAATTATTCATTACATTATAGCACAAAGACCTTTGATTTGTCAATAGGTTTCGAAAGTTTCCCCTGTAAATAAAAGAAAAAAAGAAAAAGAAAAATCCCCGCTTTTGAGCGAGGATTTTCAAAAAATCAGGTGAGGGATCCCTTGGTGGGGTGATTCGGGATACTCAGAGGCGCGTCCGCCTCGAAGGTTGTCCCCCACGCGCGCTTGAAGCGACCGCAGCCCGCGATGAGGATCTCCTTGGTGTAGTCCCGCTTCTCCAGAGTCATGCGGACGTAGTGGTGACGCTCGGTCTGGTCGTAGAGCTTAACGTTGCAGGGATAGTACAGAATAGAAGCCTGAACCGTCTCGTAGAAGGACAGGGGAACGTCCTCCACGCCGTGGTGAGCGACCTGACACATATCGCTCTTCAGGTAGTCATCGTAAACGTCACGCATGTAGTAAGAGCCCTTGTTGGCGATGTCACCCAGGAAAAGAGCCTTGTAGCTGTCATCGTACAGACGGGTCACTACCGAGGTATTATTGAAGTTTCCTCGGGACGTTTCGCCCTTGTACAGGGTCTCGGGGGCCATGAGCACCTCCATATTCAGGTTGCAGAAGGTGAATTCCATGCCCGTGTGGGCATAGACGAGCTTGGCCCCCTCCAGCAGGGCCACATCGTTCATGAAGCCCTCCGAGCCGAGGTAGCCCTCGTCCGTGCCCAGCTTAAAGACATTGTGGTTGAGAGGGGAGTAGATAATATACTCAACCGTGACCAAATGGTTCATATTCTGGGCAACTGCACGGAAGGTGGGGAAATGGTCGCGGTGGGAGTGGGTCAGCACCCATGCGCGGATAAGGGGCTTCCCCTCGCCGCGGTGGTTGTTCTGTAGATACTTGACCAGCGGGCGCGCCTGCTCGGTATAGGCACCGTCGTAGACGATGTAGGAGCCGTCCTTTAGTTGGATCACGTAGCCCATACCGTTCACGTTGACGCTGTCCATCATCTGCATGACCGAGCATTCGTAATCCCCGTCGGTCACATCGGGCGTTACGGGAGGCAGAGTGGGAGCCGCCGTCTCCGAAAGGACGATGTTCAGCTCCTTCTTGTCCTTATGCAGGTAGACGTGCGCCATGGGACCGTCACCCACAAGGGTGGTGGCGGGATTCCCGCCCATGTCGGTGTCGGAATAGACCCGGAAGCCCAGCTCCTTGTAGTAGGAGGTAACGGCGGCGAAGTCGCCGGTTGTCTTGTTCTTGTAGTTGTAGAGAACCGATCCGTCATCGCACTCGTATACGATGTCGACCACACCGAAGGCCTCGGGCAGGCTGATCTCGGAGGGCAGAGGAGCCTCGGTCTCGGGCTCGGTGGGAGCCTCGGTCTCAGACTCGGACTCGGTGGGAGTTTCGGTCTCGGGCTCGGTAGGCACCTCGGTCTCGGGCTCGGCGGACTCACTGCCGTTACCAAGAGAGGCGGTGGTCTCCTCGGTCACGTCTCCCCCCACGCAGGCAAAGAGGGGCAGAGTCATGGCGAAAATCAACAGGGAAATAACCCAAAAACGCAGAACAGAATGTTTCATAATCGTTCCTTTCAAAAACGGGTACGGCTGAGCCGCCTCGATTTTTAACGTGATTGTATTTTTTACGAGGCTTGTCCGCTCGGGCGACACAAGCGATTCGCGGGATGAGGCGGGTCAGGAATCCTTTTTCAGCCCATGCCCGTGCTGGCAGGGCTCTACGAAAAAGTCGGTCAGATCCACGAACCACCGCCCATCCTCCAGCTTCGAAAAGCCGATGGAGCGGATCATGCCCTCGCCCTCGAAATCGGTGTCCTCAAAATAAGCCTTGTGAACCCCGCAGAGGTCGATGAAATTCATAGCCGCCCGCCCCATGACGAACAGGGACTCAATGCGGTCACGATCCGAGAAGGCGCGATCCTTGACCATGGTCAGATCGTGAATATGCCCGCCCTCGGCATCCATGGAGAACTGGCAAACAGCGGTCAGCTCACCGTCCACTAAAGCGTGGTAAGCCATATCGTTTTCCTTGAAAACAATTCCCGCGCGGGCGCAGATGGCCTCCTGCTCCAGCTTGGTCTGAATGGGTAATACTTCCAGCATGATGATATTCCTTTCCGGGCGTGGTGTCAGTTGTGATTCTCCTTGAGCTTGCGATGCTCCTTGTCGGTGAGCCGTCGCCACTTGCCCTCTTCCAGATTCCCCAGAAGCAGGGGACCCTCACCCACACGGGTTAGCTTGCGGACGAACAGACCCTCCCGCTCGCAGAGGCGGCGTACCTGGCGGTTGCGGCCATCGTGGATGGTGACTTCCAGAACGGTCTCGAACTGATTGTAGGCAGCCTTGCGCACCTCCGCGGGGGAGGTCAGCTTGCCGTCGATCTCGATGGGGCGGGTCATATTGTTCATCTGCTCGGCGGTGACGTGCCCCTCCACGTAGGCGAGATAGACCTTATCCACCCTGTGGGAGGGATGCGCCAGACGGTTGGCCAGCTCGCCATCGTTGGTCAGAAGGAGCAGACCGTCGGAATCCATATCCAGCCGTCCCACGGGATAGAGCCGCACCCCCGCATCGGCCACCAGCTCGGCCACGGAATGCCGCCCCTTGTCGTCGGACAGGGTGGTCAGGTAGCCGCGGGGCTTGTTGAGCATAATCACCGTCTTGGCGGGGGAGGCGGGGGGCACGATCCGCTTGCCCCTCCACGTGACGGTATCGGTCTCGGGATCGACCTTCTGTCCCAGAACAGCCGTCACTCCGTTGACCTTGACCTCCCCCCGCTCCACGGCGGCATCGGCGGCGCGGCGGGACATGACTCCGCAGTCGGTGAAATACTTGGAAATGCGAATGGGTTCCATATCAAAATTTCCTTTTTGTGTCAATTCTTTTTCTGAAACAGAGCGAGCAGACGGTCCCAAAGGCTTTGGGGATAAGTGACCGCTTCTACTCCGTAGGCGGCTCTCAGCGGTACTGCCCCAAGCTCCCGTTCGGTTCCGTCCCGCTCCTCCTCGAGGAAGCGGAGATGCCCCACGGTATCCCCCTGTCGGACGGGGGCGAACTCAAAGCGGGGAAGCTCCACCACACAGCGGACGCGGCCGTGATCCCGCCGCAGGACAACCGACAGCGAATCGGGGTTCTCCACCATGACGTACTCCTGCGACCCCGACACCAGCCAAAGAGGAGCCGAGAAGAAGCCCGCCTCGCAGAGCGAAACCGTCTCGTAGAGGGCAAAGCCGTAGTCCAGCATGGCGGTGTGATCCCGCCAATCGTCGGGAGCGTTCAGGGTGACGGCAATCAGCGTGACTCCACCCCGCATGGCGGCGGAGACCAGGCACCGTCCCGTTTTCTTGGTAAAGCCCGTCTTGACCCCGATGCAGCCCTCATAGCTGTCCAAAAGCTTATTGTGGTTGAGCAGAAGTCGTACCCCCTCGCTTCCGTGAAGGGGAATGGTCTTGCGCTCGGTGGAGCAAATGGCGCGGAAAACCTCATTCTTCAGAGCCGCTCTGGTGATGACTGCCAACTCATAGGCGGTGGTGTAGTGTCCCTCGGCATCCAGCCCGTGAGGATTGACAAAATGGGTGTCGGTCAGCCCCAGTTCAGCGGCTTTATCATTCATGCGCGCCGCGAACGCCTCCACACTCCCCGCTACCGCCACCGCGATAGCCGAGGCGGCATCGTTGGCGGACTCCAACAAAAGAGCGTAGAGAAGCTGCTCCAGAGTCAGAGTCTCTCCCTCGCACAGGTAGATCGATGAGCCCTCCACCCCCACTGACTCGGCGGTGATCTTGACCGACGTATCCAGCGGCAACGCTTCTAAGGCCACCAGAGCGGTCATGATCTTGGTGGTGGAGGCCATGGGCAGGCGGGCATTCTCGTTCTGCCCGAAAACTACCTCGCCCGACTCCGCCTCCATGAGCACCGCGCCGCGGGCATTGACCCCCGTCAGCGCCACGGGCAGGGAAGCGTCCCCTGCCTGCGTCAGAACAGCCCCGCTGAGAGCGGGCGACCATACCGAGGGGCGCTCTTGAGACGAGCCGGAGCTCCACAAAGCCAAATCCTCCGAGGTTGGTGTCAGGTCCTCTCCTCGCGCGTCAAAAGCGCCAAAGACCGTCAAAAACAAGAGCACCGATGCCAGAATGACACTCGCCGCCCTGAAGAGCCTTGTGTAATGGTTTTCGCGGTATCGAAACATTCCCGTCCCTCCGTAGTACAAGCATGGTATACCACACTATACGGCGGGGCGGGAAGCTTTATGACACCTGTCCTCACGCGGGGACAGGATCATGTACCGGGGAATTACTCCTCGACCTTGTCCTTGCTCAGCAGAGCCTTGACACGGGCGATGATCTCGGGAGAACGCTCGATAATATCGGCGATCTGCTCAATGGGATCGGAGGGGTTCTTGACACCCACGTTGAGCATCTCCACCTCACCGGCGGCGTTGATGACCAGGAAGCCGATGGGCTGGAGGGTAAGACCCGTGCCGCCGCCCGCGCCGAAGTTGACGGGCTTGGCGTTGGGGTCAGTCTTACCTACGTAGTCCAATCCGCCGGTAGCGTAAGCCATGGCGACCTTGGAAACGGGGATGATGACGGTGCCCGAGGGATGGGTGATGGGGGTACCAATGATGGTGTTGGTGTCGATGAGGGTCTTGATGTTCTGAAGGGAGGTCTGAATGACGTCTTGCAGCTTGGTTTCGTTGGACATGATGGTGTTTCCTTTCTCTTATTTACATTTTTTATTTACTTTTTTGGGGAACAAAGGGATCACGACCGAGGCTCGGGAGCGTCGGGGAGGGGGATGGGATCGGGCTTGGGTGCCTTGGGAGGCTTGACCGAGGGCTTGGGATGCTTGGGGTCGGGCTTGATCTTCACGTAGCCCACAAGGAAGCGCCAGCCCGCCTTGAGAAGCGCCCCGAGGACTCCGCCCAGAGTCACGCGAACGTCTAAATTGAAGGAAAAGATAATATCCTCAATGAGAAAATCGGGTTCGATACGGATGTCGGACTTGCTGTATTTGTCCACGCGGCAGAATTTGCGGAGGAACTCCATGGTGTACTGCACCGCTTGATTCGCCAGCCCGTAGATTACGGCGGCGGTCATAGCGTCCCCCGCGCCAACGCGGACGTTGAGGCGGATTACCCTGACGTGGAGCTTACCGAAAAAGCGGGAGAAGAACAGCTTGGCCACGTCCAGAACCAGAGGGATCAGCTCGGTAATGGGAGGGCGGGAGGCCTTCTTCTGCTCCTTGAGGGCTTGCCTCTCTTCCTTGGTGAGCTTGGCCTCCTCAGCGGCCTTTTCGGCCTTCTTCTGCTCCTTCTCGGCCTTCTTTTTCTTCTTCTTTTCAGCGGCCTTGGCTTCCTTCTCGGCGGCCTTGGCATCCCGCTTACGGATCTTCTTTAAGGTATAGTTTTTGGGGTTGTAGGTCTTGGTCTTTTTGGGAAGAATTCTGATCGGAATGCCAAGCACCCGCACGACGAGGGTCATATCGTCGTCCATGGCGACGTTCACGTGAATATGCACCGTAAACAGCACCACGAAGAGCAGAATGATGCACCCGATCACGATCAAAGCGGGCATTTAGCTTTCCTCCTTTCGGTCGGCTGTTTCGGGGACGGGCTCGGCGGTGTCAATGGTGAGCTGGGACTTGTCCTCCTCGATCAGCACTCCCTCGGCCTTGGCAGAGGCTGCGTCCAGCGCCTCGGTCTCGGGAAGCTCGGCGAGACTGCCCAGTCCGAACACGCGGAGGAACTTATCGGTGGTGCCGTAGAGCATAGGGCGACCGGGCGCGTCCAACCGTCCAACCGCCTCGATGAGGTTCTTGTCCAGCAGGGAGGTTACGGCGTAGGAGCTGTCCACACCGCGGACCGTATCGATGTACGCACGGGTTACGGGCTGGTTGTAGGCGACCACCGCCAACACCTCCAGAGAGGAATTGGAAAGATTGCCGCCTCGCTTGATGCCCAGGGCTTCGCGGATGTAGGGCGCGAAAACCTCTTTGGTGGTGAGCTGACAGGTATCGGGATACAGCAAAAGCTGAATGCCCCGTCCGTCGTACTCGTGAGCCATGCTTTCAATGAGCCCCCGCAGGTCTCTCCGGGAAAGTCCGATCACCTCCGAGAGCTTTTCATACCTGACGGGATAGCCCGCCGCGAAGAGTATGGCTTCAATGGCGCGCTTGATGTCCTCAACGGAATCCAAAGCCTCTGCCACGTCATGAGTTTTCTGATCATTGGGCATGGGTGTTCACCTCCTCACTTTTGGAATCGGGTAGAATATCGAAATCCGAGATGGGCTCCGCGCCGTCCTCGGGGACAGGCTCCTCGCCCATGATGAACTCCGAGTCAATGCCGTAGACCGAGTCGGAGACGTCCTCCCGCTCTACCAGCACGATGCGGCGCAGCTTGACCAGCTCCAGAATCCCTAAGAATACGGCGATCATATCGGGAAGGGAGACCGCGTCCTCAATGAGGGAAGTCATAGTCACCCGCTCCCTCTTTTCAAAATGGCGGAGAATGCCCACGATCTTGGCCTCCACGGGCACGATGGGCTTGGCGATCATGGGGGTAAATGTCACCTTATCGGCCTGCGGGTGCTCCTCGCGGTAAGCGATGATGCGGCGCACCGCCAGACAGAGGGAGGTGACTGACTGATCTGCCACGAAGGTCTTGTCCACCGAGATCTCGTCGGTGTCCTTGACCATCCGTCCGCTGAACTTGGGGTAGGCCTTGCCGAAAAGAGCCGCGGCGGCTTTCGCCTGTTGGTATTTCAAGAGGGCCTCGGCCAGCCCCGCGCGGGGATCCTCCTCCTCAGGCTCGGCCTTGGGCAGGAGCATCTTGCTCTTGATGAGCATGAGCTCGCTCGCCATGACGATGAACTCCGAGGCCAGCTCCATATCCAGCCGCTCAGCCTCGGTGATGTAGGCCATGTACTGGTCGCAGATCAGGGCGATGGGAATATCGGAGATTTCCACCTTGTTCTTCTGGATCAGGGAGAGCAGAAGATCCAGAGGGCCTTCGAAGGATTCCAGATGATAGGTCAGTGCTTCCACTTCCGCACTCCTTTCGTTCGGATTTGTTTTTACAGCAGATCGGACAGATAGCCCAGAAGAGCGTTGAACAGCCCCAGCTCAAGGGTACCGCTCCCCATACCCGTGATCGTGAAGAGTCGGTTTATGACCCAATCCTCAAAGACACCCAAGGGGTTCAGTCTCATGCGGTTGAGGACAAAGAACAGAATGATGCACCCCAGCATGATGTACCGCTCGTACTTCATGACCCCGAAGTACCACTTGGGGGGCAGGAAGGCGTAGAAGATGCGGGAGCCGTCGAAGGGCGGGACGGGGATGAGATTGAAGATGGCGAGGATGATATTCATGGCCACTCCCATGTAGAGAATGTAGACCACGAGAGCCAGCACCGTCAGCCACACGCCCTCGGGGGGGAGGGTCTGATTCTGATAGGCACTCGTGACGAAAACCATGACGAAACGTAAAATCAGCAGATGGATCAACGCCAGCGCCACGTTAGACAGAGGTCCCGCCGCGCCCACGATGGCGAAATCCCTGCGGGGCTTCTTGAAGTAACGGGCGTTGACGGGTACGGGCTTCGCCCAGCCGATGTGGAAGATCAGCATGGACAGAAAGCCGAAAAGATCAAAGTGCTTGACGGGATTGATGGTGATGCGCCCCAGATTGCGGGCGGTGGGGTCTCCCAGCTTGTAGGCCGCGTAGCCGTGGGCGGATTCGTGCACCGAAAGCGCCATGAGCATGACGGGCAGGGAGAGAAGGATCATGAAAATATCGGAGAGAAAAGGCATCGGAAAGCCTCCTTTAGGGAACAGGAAAAACTGAATTCAATCAATATCGTTGCGGACGAGATCCTCGTAGCTCTCCCGCTTCACCGCCACCCGAGCCTTGCCGTCCTTCACCAGGATCACGGGGGGACGGGGCAGACGGTTGTAGTTGGAGGCCATGGCGTAGTTGTACGCGCCCGTGGTCAGCACCGCCAGAATGTCACCGCGTCGCGCCTGCTGCAAGGGCATATCCTCACCGATGAGGTCCCCCGACTCACAGCATCGACCCGCAACCGTCACCCGACAGTCGCGGGGCGCGTCGGGACGGTTGGCGATGAGAGCGGTGTATGTAGACTGATACAGAGCGTAGCGGGGATTGTCGGGCATACCGCCGTCCACCGAAACGTAGGAGCGGAAGCCGGGGATGGTCTTGACCGAGCCCACGGTGTACAGCGTGATCCCCGCGGCGGCCACCAGAGACCGACCGGGCTCTAAAATGACCTTGGGCATCTTCACACCAAAGCTGTCACAGAAGCCGTGGACGATGGCGGCCATGTCACGGATAGCGGCGGCGTAGTCCACGGGACGGTCGTACTCAGTGTAGGGCACCCCCAGACCACCGCCCAGATTCAGCTCCTCCACATCAATCCCGCATTCGGCCTTGACGGCGGCGATGAACTTCACCATAATGTCGGCGGCCTCGGAGAAGGGGTCGGTGTCAAAGATCTGGGAGCCGATGTGACAATGGAAGCCCGACAGATGGATATGGGGCTGAGAGAGCGCCAGCTTGACGATCTCCATAGCCTGACCCGTCTCAATAGCCGAGCCGAATTTGGAATCCACCGAGCCCGTCACGATGGCCTTGTGGGTGTGGGGATCAATACCGGGGGTAATGCGGAGCAGAATACGCTGGGTGATGCCGCGGGCGGCGGCGTGGGACTCCACCGACAGAAGCTCGTCGGTGTTGTCCACCACGAAGGTGCCCACCCCCATGTCCATGGCATCGTCAATATCCCGCTCGGTTTTGTTGTTGCCGTGGAAGTAGATGCGCTCGGCGGGGAATCCTGCCCGACGGGCGGTGTAAAGCTCGCCCCCCGACACGCAGTCCACCCCCATGCCCTCCTCGGCGGCGATCTTGTAGATCCCTGTAAAGCACAGAGCCTTAGAGGCGTAGAGGGGCAGAGCGTCCGCGCCAAAGTAGGCGTGGGCGGCGTTCAGGTAGGTGCGCATCATGGCGCGGATGGCGTCCTCGTCCATGATATAGGCGGGGGTGCCGAACTCCTTGGCCAATGCAACGGTATCCAGCCCGCCGATGGCGAGGTGGCCGTCGGAATTGACGGATAAATGGTTGTACAGAAGATTCATGGTTACTCCTTGCGAAACTCCAAGACAGGGGGACTGTTCAAGGAATAGACTCCCTCACCCGCTTCGCGGGAGCTCCCTCGGGGAGGGAGCCGTTTCTCCGCGCCCAA
>JAZNUO010000225.1:0-2940 GCA_045592305.1 Eubacteriales bacterium
CAAGAACCTTTTTTGAAAAAAAGGTTCTTGGAACTCCCAAAAACTTTGAAAAACAAGCAATAGGGAAGAACCAATGAACAAGACATACATGCTGTTTGATCTGGACGGCACCCTGACCGACCCCGGTATTGGCATCACCAATTCGGTGGCTCACGCGCTGGCTCATTTCGGCATCACCGTGACCGACCGCACTCAGCTCTACTACTTCATCGGTCCGCCCCTCATGGATTCCTTTATGGAATACTACGGCTTCTCCGAGGAGCAGGCGCAGACGGCGGTACAGGTCTACCGCGAGTATTTTGCCGACCGGGGCTGGGCGGAGAACACCGTCTACGAGGGCATTGAGTCCCTGCTTGCCGAGCTGACCGCCGCGGGAAAGACCTTGCTGGTGGCCACCTCCAAGCCCCAGATATTTGCCGAGCGCATCCTGACACATTTCGGTCTGGGCAAGTATTTCACCCACATCTGCGGCGTGACCCTCCAAGCCCCTCGTGGGTACAGCAAGGCCGACGTCATCCGCGAGGCTCTGGACAGAGCGGGCGTGACCGACCTATCCGCCGCCGTGATGGTGGGGGATCGGCATCACGATATCGACGGAGCCAAGGCCGTGGGACTTTCTTCGGTGGGTGTGCTGTACGGCTACGGCGACAGAACCGAGCATGAGGCTGCGGGGGCGGATGCCATTGTCGAGAGCGTGGCAGCATTGTGTAAGGTACTTTTGAAATAAACCATTCGTTGGCCGTAGGGGAGGGGTTTCCCCTCCCGAAACCGAAAAGCGGCGGGAGTGAACCCCCGCCCTACGAATCGATAACAATATAAGGAGATAGAGAAAAATGGAAAGCTACAAGAGAGAATTTATCGAGTTCCTCCAGTCCGCGGGGGTCTTGAAGTTCGGTGACTTCACCGCCAAGAGCGGCCGCAAGATCCCCTACTTCATCAACGCCGGCATGATCAAGACCGGAAACGACATCGCCCGCCTGGGTGAGTTCTACGCCAAGGCCTACTTCGAGAAGCTGGGTGCCAAGCAGGCCGTCCTCTACGGCCCCGCCTACAAGGGCATCTCCCTGTCGGTGTCCGCCGCTGTGGCTCTGTCGGGGAACGGCTTGAACGTGCCCTTCTTCTTCAACCGCAAGGAGGTCAAGGATCACGGCGAGGGCGGTACCTTCGTTGGCTACGTGCCCACCCCCGGTGAGGAGATCGTCATCATCGAGGACGTGATCACCGCAGGCACCGCCATCCGCGAGAGCATGGAGATCCTTTCCCACGTGGAGGGCACCAAGGTGGCCGCCACCTTCATCATGGTGGACCGCAAGGAGAAGGGTCAGACCGACAAGGGCGCTATGCAGGAGATCGAGGAGCAGTTCGGCTTCCCCGTGTACTCCATCGTGGATGTGTACGATATTATCGAGTACCTCGAGGCTGACCCCGCCAACGAGGAGAACGTCACCCGCATCAAGAACTATCTGGCTGTGTACGGCGCGAAGGCATAAGGAACGAGGGGCTCTGCCCCTGACCCCCGCCAGGGCTCTGCCCTGGACCCGCACGGAACCTTCTTGAAAGAAGGTTCCGTGACCTCCAAGAACTTTCAAAAAAGAAATATGGAGAATCAAAGCCCCATCATGGAGCCTTGAGAAAGGAATTCTTATGCCAAGAAGTCTCATCAGCATTCTGGATCTGTCCATCCCCGAGCTGGACGGTCTGATCGCTACCGCCAACGATATTATTGAGAATCCCGCCAAATACGCCGAGGTCTGCAAGGGAAAGAAGCTGGCGACCCTGTTCTTCGAGCCCTCCACCCGTACCCGTCTCTCCTTCGAGGCGGCTATGCTGGAGCTGGGCGGCTCGGTGCTGGGCTTCTCCGAGGCCAACAGCTCCTCGGCGGCCAAGGGCGAGAGCGTAGCCGATACCGCCAAGGTCATTAGCTGCTACGCCGACATCATCGCCATGCGCCATCCCCGTGACGGCGCGCCCTTCGTAGCCGCCCAGAACGCCACCGTCCCCGTCATCAACGCGGGTGACGGCGGTCACAATCACCCCACCCAGACCCTCACCGACCTGCTCACCATCTCCCGCGAGAAGGGCAGATTGGATCACCTCACCGTGGGGCTTTGCGGTGATCTGAAGTACGGCCGCACTGTCCACTCCCTCATCGAGGCCATGTCCTGCTACGAGGGCGTGCGCTTCGTTCTCATCTCCCCCGATGAGCTGAGGGTGCCCGACTACATCAAGTACGAGGTCATGGACAAGCACGCTACCCCCTACGAGGAGACGGTGGATCTGGAGGCGGCTCTTCCCGAGCTGGATATCCTCTACATGACCCGCATCCAGCGCGAGCGCTTCGCCGATCCCTACGAGTACGAGCGGCTCAAGGACAGCTATATCCTGACCCCCGAGAAGCTGAAGCGCGCCAAGCCCGATATGTCCATCCTCCATCCCCTGCCCCGCGTCAACGAGATCAGCGTCCGCGTGGACGACGATCCCCGCGCCTGCTACTTCCGTCAGGCTCTCTGCGGTAAGTACATCCGCATGGCTCTGATCTACAAGCTGTTGCAGGAGACGGATCAGCCCTCCCCGTCCAAGATTCATCCCGCTGACTATCTGGTGAACGTCATCCAATGCCATAACCCCCGCTGTATCACTAACGTGGAGCAGGAGCTGGATCAGGTGTACTACCCCGTCAACCCCGAGCACGGCATCTACCGCTGTCTCTACTGCGAGGAAAAGGCCAAATATACCGGGAATTGAACCCTTTGAGGTGCCCTTCGAGACACCTCCCCCACCATACGGAAATCATAATCGAAAAGGAGAACAAAGACATGGCTAAGTTTATCAACGAGCCCTCCCATACCTTCAATGAGTACCTGCTCATCCCCGGGTACTCCTCCGCCGAGTGCGTCCCCGCCAACGTCTCCCTCAAGACCCCTCTGGTCAAGTACAACA
>JAZNUO010000226.1:0-3660 GCA_045592305.1 Eubacteriales bacterium
ATCGCCCACAATATCGGTCAGCTCGCCTGCGCCGCGTTCCTTATGAGCACGGTTCGTCTCGGCTGGTATCTGCCCGTCCTGCTGGTGGCGGGATGTGTCTGCGGAGCCGTGATTGGAGGCGTGGGGGCGGTTCTGATCGGGAGAGTGAGGGTGCGGTAATCGGTCTATCGGGCAGGAGTGAAACCCCTGCCGACAAACCCCAATTCGCGCAACCGCGCAATCAATGAAAAAAGGTGTAAGCTCGTGTGAGCCTACACCTTTATTTTTTACTCGGTCCGAAGCGCGATCACAGGATCCTTGCGGGACGCGCTTGCCGCGGGAAGCAGGCCCGAGATCATGGTCAGGACGGTAGAGATGATCACCAGGATCACGCCGCCCGCCCAGGGCAGAACGGCACGGATGGTGGGAATCCCCGTGGCGTGCTGAACGATGGCCGAGGCGGGGATGCAGATGATGACGGTAAAGGCAATACCGATGATGCCCGCGCACAGACCGATGATGAGGGTCTCGGCGTTGAACACGCGGCGAATGTCCCGCTTGGATGCGCCCATAGCGCGGAGAATACCGATCTCCTTGGTGCGCTCCAGCACCGAGATATAGGTGATGATGCCGATCATGATGGAGGACACCACCAGCGAGATGGAGACGAAGGCGATGAGCACGTAGGAGATAGCGTTGATGATAGTCGTGACCGAGGACATGAGAATGCCCACCGTGTCGGCATACTTCAGCTTGTCGGTCTCCTCGGCGTTATCGTTGTAGCTCTTGATGAAATCCGTGATAAAGTCCTTGGACTCGAAATCCACCGCGTAGAAGTTGATGGAGGCGGGCTTGGCCTGCTCGGCATCGTCCAGCGTGTCCAGCACGCTCTCGTAGGTGGCGTCGATCTGGGGAGCCATGGAGTACAGGGTCTCCTCAAGCTGAATGAAGGCGGGATCGTCGGCGGTGAGGGTCCCCAGCAGGGTCACGAAGATCTCCTCGTTGACGGTCATGGCCTTGACGCTCTCGGTCAGCTCGGCGTAGATGGCGCTCATGGCCTCCTCCCCCGCCATCTCCATGAGACCGGGAATGGCCACGGGCATTTGCTCGCCGGCGGGAATACCCACAAGAGCCCCCAGAACCTGCGTGCGGACGTCCAGAACAGGGAGAAGTCGGACGAAGTTATCGGGGGTGACGTTGATGCCCCCCGTGGTCATGCTCAGCATGGAGCAGAGCTGACTGAGCCCCATGAGATTCTGGGGATTGGCTCTGGCGGCGGTGAGCACCGACTCAAAGATGACAGCCTGCTTGTCGGCGGGAAGGAGCATGAACATACCGACGAAGGACTCGGTGTCGGTGACGTTGATGCGATCCGAGAATTCGGGATTGTTCAGGATCTGTTCAGTCATGTAGGCGTAGAACATATCCATGGTAGCGGCATCGATCTTGTCCACCAGCTCCTGAATGGTGTCGGGGGTGTAGACCGTGCGCTCGAAGGGCAGACCCGTCAGGACGTTAACGGTGGGGGTCTCCTTCTGCTGATTGATGACGGCGCTTTGGGCGTTCTTGTCCAGAATATAGTCGGTGAACTCCTTGGTGTAGCCGATGACACCGCCGATACTGGTGGCGGTAGCCCCCTCCTTGGGACGGATGATACCCGAGACCTTCAGCTCCACGCCGTTTTCGGTGACAAAGGCGGCGCGGTCGTAGTCAAAGCTCTCGCGAATATCCGTCCAGACGGGCTTATCGCCGCTGTCGGTGGAATAGGTGCGCCCACTCTCGGTGTAGAAGTCCGCGGTGGTCAGGAGCATGAATTTGGTGCCCAGCAGCTCGTCGAAGGTGAAGGGATCAATGTCACCCGTCTCGTACTTGCCCGCCATGAGATCGGAGAGCTCCTCCTCGATGAGGTCGGGGTCCAGCATACCCAGCATATAGAGGGTCATCTTGCTGATCTGGTTGTTGGAGCCAACCACCAGCACCACCTCGTTGTACGCAGAGGGCCACGCGCCCGCGATCACGTCGTACTGCTGATCCAGAAGCTCGGGGCTGTCGATCATCTCGGTAAAGACGTTCATACCCATGCCGCCCATGCTGCTACTCATTTCCATGAGCTCGGACATACCCGAGAAGGCACTGCCCATGTGGTCGAAAACCACACCCATACCGATCTCCCGCGCCTCGGTGACGGAGTTGCCGTCCTCATCGGTGGTGTTTACCATGTTAAAGACCTGGAGCTGGTAGTCGTAGGTGTACTGAATGTCGGTGACGTAGGGAGCCAGCTCCTCAGCGTGAGCGTCCAGATGCTTCTTGAAGGCCTCCAGATTGTTCTCCACGGTAGCCGACATGGCGGACATCATGGTGCCCATGGAATCGTCCACGTAGATGAGATTCTCGTCCCGCGTCTCCTCCGATTCGGTGGAGGTGTTGGTCATGGCGGAGAGCATGGCCTGATAGTCCTGCGTTACCCGATTGATGGTCAGGGGGAAGGTGGAGAGGGTGTCCTCCTGGACCGCGGCGATGAAGATGTTGATACCGTTGGAGAGCGCGAGGATCAGGGCAATACCGATGATACCGATGGAGCCCGCGAAGGAGGTCATAAAGGTGCGCCCCTTCTTGGTCATGAGGTTGTTCAGGGACAGGGTGAAGGCCGTCCAGAAGGACATGGAGGTCTTTTTGCCCTTCCTGACCTCGGTCTTGCGCACCACCTCCTCGGCGGCCTTGGGAGCCTCAAAGGGCATGGAATCGTCAATGACCTGACCGTCGCGGAGCTTGACGATGCGGGTAGAATACTCCTCGGCCAGCTCGGGATTGTGAGTGACCATGATGACCAGCTTGTCCTTGGCGATCTCTTTCAGAATCTCCATGATCTGGACGCTGGTCTGGGTATCCAGAGCGCCCGTGGGCTCGTCGGCCAGCAGAATATCGGGATCGTTGACAATGGCGCGGGCGATGGCGACGCGCTGCATCTGACCGCCCGACATCTGGTTGGGCTTCTTGGTGAGCTGGTCGCTCAGACCCACCTTCCGAAGCGCCTCGGTAGCGCGGCGGCGACGCTCGGATTTGGAGATGCCCGACAGGGTCAAAGCCAGCTCCACGTTGGAGAGCACGGTCTGGTGGGGAATAAGATTATAGCTCTGAAAGACGAAGCCCACGCTGTGATTGCGGTAGGTGTCCCAGTCCCGATCCTTGAAGTCCTCGGTGGACTTGCCGTTGATGAGGAGATCCCCCTCGGAGTAGCGATCCAGACCGCCCACAATATTGAGCAGGGTGGTCTTACCGCACCCCGAAGGGCCCAGAATGGACACGAACTCGCACTCGCGGAAGTCAATACTGACCCCGTCCAACGCCTGCACGTGGGTGTCCCCGATGTCGTACCGTTTCTTGATGTTTTTCAGTTGAAGCATGACAGCCTCCGTTCTAAGACCTTTCGATTACACAATGAGGAAATATACGGCATTAGCATACCACAAATATGTGAACCTATCATGAATCTTTGCCAAAAATATTTTATTTTACACAATCAGCAGGGCAGAACCGAAAAAAACAAATTTGGGTTTGTCGGCAGGGGCGAGGGGAACGCCAAAGGGAAACTTCTTGAAAGCCTCCTCGCTTTGCTCGGTGCAAGTTTGCCTATGGCAAACATTGCGAAGTTCCCCTCCGGACTCCCTTCAAGAACTTTCA
>JAZNUO010000227.1:0-6623 GCA_045592305.1 Eubacteriales bacterium
CTCAATATCGGCCAGACCGTCTCCGTCCTTGTCCTCCCGCTTGGAGGGGTTCTTTTCGATGGAGGCCACGGGGGGCGTGGTCTCGGTGGGTTGGGGGGTCTCATCGGGGTCGGCAGAGGTCTCCCCTTCCTCTTGGCTTTGATCGGGGAACAGAACGTCCATCGTCTCGTCTCCCGAGGCGGCGGTATCGTCGTCGATGATGAGCCCTCCCGAGGTATGGGGCTCGGCGGTGGTTTCGGGAGCCTTCCCGAAGGGATTCTCCCCATTCGGATCGCGGGCGGCGAGGAACCCGCCCACCAGACAGCAGATGGCCAGAAGCAGGGTCACGATCACCATGGAGAGAGCGATCAACGCTCCCTTGTAGCGGCGGGTCTTGCGCGCGCCGGATGCCCCGTCGGGGTTGTAGATAACGCCGTGGGAGCCGTCGGGATTGGTATAGCCCCGCCCGTCATCGGCGCGATAGGTGTATGGACTGCTTGTAGGGTCCTTGCTCGAAGCGCTGTCTTTCATAGGATCATATTCGTTCATGAAAGATGACTACCTCCGTATTTTCATGGCGGACAGTCCGCCATTGTTCATTCATATCCCCATTATAACCGTCTTATGTGACGGTTTCATGACAGGCAGGGCAGGAAGATATGAAAAAACTTGGAAAAATACGCTCACGAAAGGGAAACGGCAGGGCGGAAATATCTGCCTCGCAAGCAGCGGGGCGCGGGGCGGCATACTACTCCCACGCAGGCTTCCCAAGAGGAAGCTGCCGAAAGGAGTCAGCGCCATGCCCAAAAAGCTCATGCCCTCCGAGGTGAATCCCTCGGATATTTACCCCGACCCCTTGAGCAAGGCCGAGGGGGCGGTCATCGCAAACCGTCTCGCGGATATTGCCCTGGCGGGGGATATGCCCGCCTCTCGCCTGTTCTCCAACCTCTCCGCCGCCATGGAGCGGGACGTATGGACGGAGGTACGCAGAGAGCGGGAGGAGATGAAGTAGAACACGGAGCGCGGGATCAGACACCATCGGGGCGAAAACCGCTCAGTGTAAATATTCCTCCAATGTCAAGCCCTTTTGGTGGATCTTGGTAGCGGCCTCCACACCCACGAAGCGGTAGTGCCAGGGCTCGTAGGAGTAGCCCGTGGTTCCCTCCTTGCCCTCGGGGTAACGGAGGATGAAGCCGAAGTTGTGTGCGTTTTCTATGAGCCACCCGTAAGCGGGGTGAGCGGCGAAGGTCTCGTCCAGCACCACATTAGACGTGCTGATGAGATCCATGCAAAGCCCCGTCTGGTGCTCGCTCTCCCCGGGGAGAGCGGAGTAGGTCAGCACCTCGGCGCGGCACTGCTCCACCGTCCAGTCGGGGTGCTTCTCCATCTCGTTGCCGAGATAGGTGTTGAACAGGATCTGCTGGTATTCAAAGGAGCGGTAGCCGCTGGTGATCACGATATCCTCGTAGCCTCTGGCGTGCAGCTCCAGGGTCAGAGCCTCGGCGGCCAGCGCAGCGGTGGATTCCATCTGCACCTCCTTGCCGTACAGGGTCAGCTCGGCGGGGATGACGGACAGCTCCTTGGGCGTATAGTCGGTGCCGCAGGGGTTCTCCTTGTTGATCAGGGTCAGGTAGGTTTTCCCGCCTGCGGTGACGGCGTTCTTATAGTCTTTCATATCGATCTGATACTCATAATCGGGCAGTCCCCCGCCGCAGGAGGACAAAAGGGCGGTGAGAGCCAGCGCGGCGACGGCAATCTTTACTGTTTTCTTGAACATAACTTTTCCTTTGGAACACAACGGTTTACAACCGCGAAAAAGTTCCTGATTCTGAATTTTGCATTTGACCGAGCTTGCTCGGAGATTTTGCATTTTTACGGTTTGGTCTCCACCACGATGAAGAAGGGGGAGGTGGGGGAATTGACGATCTTGACCAGGGTAGCGCAGACGCGGTGGCGGGAGATGCCCGCGAGGTAATCGAGGATCATCTGCCCCTCGGCATCGCCCTCCTTGTGACCCGGGTAGACGGCGATGTTGAGGATGGCATCCCTGTCCATAAGGCTGATGGCATCGCGGATGGCGGGAAGGGTGGTCTCGCGGAGGGTGGTGATGGACTTATCCCCCCCGGGAAGCCAGCCCAGATTAAACATACCCGCCTTGAAGGGCACGTCCACGTACTTTTTGAGGTTGGAGTGGGAATCCAGAATAAGCTGGTAGTTGTCGGGACAGCCCGCCCGCACCAGATGCTCTTGGGTGGAGGACAGGGCCTGCTCCTGAATGTCGAAGGCGTACACAAAGCCCTCGGGACCCACGGTTTTGGACAGAAATTCGGTATCGTGACCGTTGCCCATGGTGAAATCCACCGCCACGTCACCGGAGCGGAGGTGCTTGAGGATGAAGTATTTGTGAAGCTCGAGTAGGTCGATCATATCGTTATCTCCTTATGAGATGGTTGTTTCAAATTTGGGTTTGTCGGTGAGTTTGTTCCCCGAAAGAAAATGAGTATTTTTCTGTGCGCGTTCTCCCTCACCCGCCTGAGGGGGGGAGCTCCCTCCCGGAGGGAGCCTTGGGGCGCGGGGCAAAATCACTTGTCGGGCAACGGATTTCCGCGGGGCAAGGGATGAGGCCCCCTCCGGGAGGGGGCTCCCGCGAAGCGGGTGGAGGAGAACGCGGGCATTTGGGTGAGTATTCTTTTGTTGCTATGCAAACCCACCGCTAAACTGCAATTTACCTCCCCATCACCCCCGCAAACACCCCCGCCGCCACCGCGTATCGGTACTCCTCCCGTGAGAGCCTCTCCGCCTCGGCGGGATTGGACAGAAACCCGCACTCCACCAAAACCGCGGGGGACTTGATGCGTTCCAGCAGGTAAATATTGCTCCCCGCCGCCTTGATCTTGCGGTGATTGTCGGGCATGACCGCCGCCGAAGCCGACTGGATTCCCCCCGCTACCTCGGCGGACAGGGGATGCCCCGTGCCGTACCAGACCTGCATCCCGCTGTACTGCGGCTGGGGGAAGGCATTCATGTGGACGCTGATAAACAGGGAGACCCCACCGCTTTGTTGCGCCTCGGCGGCAGCCTTCTCGGCTACGAGACGGCGGGCGGCCAGATCCAACACCTTCTTGCGCCCGTGAAAATCCACGTTGCGGTCATAGAGCAAAATATCCTCGGCGCGGGTCATGACCACGCGCACACCCGCCGCCTCGAACAGATCGCGGAGGGCGAGGGAGACCGACAGGTTGAGATCCTTTTCCAATACCCCCGCCGCCGAGGAAGCCCCGCCGTCCTCCCCGCCGTGTCCCGCATCGATGACCACGCAGACGATGGGAGGAGCTTCACCAACCGCCTCTCCCCCCACCTCGGCAACGGGTCGATCCCCCGCCCGCGCGGTGGGACTGCCCCCCAGCAGATAGGCGGTCAGGGCAAGGAGAGCGGTGCAGGCAAGGAGAAGGGGGATGAGGTAGGGAAGGGGAGCGCGGGTCTTGGTGTACATGGGGACCTCCGAAAGGGTTTTGGTAGAGTGTATGCCCCGCAGAAGAAGGAAATACCCGCGACAGACATTCAAGCGCCGTCGCGGGTATCTGTTTCAAAGAAATTACTTCACCTCAATAATGGACTCATCCCACATAGCGGGAGCCTCGTAGCCCATGAGATTGACCATGGTAGCGGCCACGTTGGACAGACCGAACTGACCGTTGTCCGCCTTGACGGTGTAGCTGTTCTTCGCATCGGTATTGTCATAGATGATGCAGGGAACGGGATTCAGGGTGTGGCTGGTCTTGGCCTTGAACCTGCCGTCCTTGCCTGCCTTGGGCATCCCTTTCTTGTCGCACTCGTACATCTCGTCGGCGTTACCGTGGTCGGCGGTGATGAGAGCCACACCGCCCAGCTTGTCCACCACGGCGAGGATACGGGCGAGCTGGAGGTCAAGAGCCTCCATGGAGCATCGGGTAGCCAGCAGAGAGCCGGTGTGACCCACCATGTCGCCGTTGGGGAAGTTGACGCGGTAGTAGGTGTACTCGCCCGCCTCCAGAGCCTCAATCAGTTTGTCGGTGATCTCGGCGCACTTCATCCAAGGTCTCTGCTCAAAGGGATCCACGTCGGAGGGAACCTCCACGTAGGTCTCCAGCTCGTCGGAGAACTTGCCCGACTTGTTGCCGTTCCAGAAATAGGTGACGTGACCGTACTTCTGGGTCTCGGAGATGGCGTACTGCCGGACACCCGTGTTCGCCAGGAACTCACCCATGGTGTTGGTGATCTCGGGGGGATTGACCAGGTAGCGGTGAGGAATGTGGAGATCACCGTCGTACTCCAGCATACCCGCGTACAGCACGGCGGGCACACGGACACGGTCGAACTTGTCGAACTGACCGTCAGGCGCGTCAAAGGTCTTGGAGATTTCAATGGCGCGGTCGCCGCGGAAGTTGTAGAAGATCACGCTGTCACCGTCATGGATGGTTCCCACGGGCTGGCCGTCCTTGGCGATAACGAAGGGAGGCAGATCCTGATCGATGACACCCAGTTCGGTGCGGTAGGTCTCCACAGCCTCGGCGGCAGAGGCGAACTGACGGCCCTCACCCAGCACGTGGGTCCTCCAGCCCCGCTCCACCATAGACCAGTCGGCTTCATATCTGTCCATAGTGACTTTCATGCGTCCGCCGCCCGAGGCGATGGCGATGTCGAAGGATTCGTCGCGGAGATCGGAAATGAACGCCTCAAAGGGGTTGATATACTCCAGAGCGGAGGTCTCGCCCACGTCGCGACCGTCGATGAGAATGTGGATGCGGACACGGGAAACGCCCTCGGCCTTGGCCTGCACCAGCATGGCCTTCAGGTGGTCGATGTGGGAGTGGACGTTACCGTCGGAGAACAGACCCAGGAAGTGCAGAGTAGAGTGGTTGTCCTTCACGCCGCCGATGAGGGTCTGCCATGTCTCGGAGGCGAACATCTTGCCCGACTCGATGGACTGAGTGACCAGCTTAGCACCCTGGGCAAAGACCTGACCCGCGCCGAGGGCGTTGTGACCCACCTCGGAGTTGCCCATATCGTCGTCGGAGGGAAGACCGACGGCAGTGCCGTGAGCCTTCAGAGTGACCATGGGGTACTCCTTCATGATGCGGTCGAGGGTGGGGGTGTAGGCGAGGGAAACAGCGTTGCCGGCGGTGTCAGGAGCGATACCCACGCCGTCCATGACGATGGTCAGAACGGGACCCTTCACGCCTGCGAAATCAGTGAGCTTGTTCAGCTTGTTCATAGTAAAATTCCTTTCTTGGTGGAATGAATCACAATCCCCTATATTATACCCCCTTTTTTTCAAAAAAGCAAGGGGTTTTGCGGAAAAAGATGGATTTCGTCAGGAATGCCCACGGGCGGGGGCATCCCTCGGTCTCCTTTAACGATTTTACACATAGCCTTCGCAAAAGTGATGGGGAAGCCTTCCGACCTCGGTGATATTCTGTTCGCCCCAAAACTCGCACAGCGAACGTTACCCGCCGTAGGACGAATCCCCCTGCGCAGCCATGGCACTCGCCCGGGTGAACAGAACCGTTGTGATACCCCGATACGTGCTTCACGCCAAGCGCGGTGGGGCATTTTTTGGAGATTTTCGCATAGAAAGCGAAAAAAACATGCAAAAAGCACTCGAAAACTCTGTTTTGGGTGGAAAAATCAAACATTTTTTGAAATATTTCAAACAACCTCTTGCAAATACTTCAAAAGTATGGTATACTATATCCATTATCTGCCCGCCGTACCCGATACGGCAAATACGCATCGACCCATGGAGGCCCATTATGCCATTCAATCACAACCCTTACGTAAATGAATATCAGGAGATGGACGAGCGCGCCGAGCGGGAATTCAATGACCTGCTCTCCGCCTCCCGCTCTGCCTATACCATCCCCCGCTCCGCCTTCGACGGCTACCGTGTCAAGCGAGGTCTTCGCGAGGTGGACGGCACCGGCGTTATGGCGGGTGTGACCCGCGTGGGCTCAGCGCACGGCTACGTGGTCAGCGAGGGCGACAAGTATCCCGTGGAGGGTGTTCTGGAGTACCGCGGCTACGATCTGCGGGATCTCATCCACAACTTCACCTCGGAAAACCGCTTCGGCTTCGAGGAGACCACCTTCCTTTTGTTCTTCGGTCATCTCCCCACCAAGGAGGAGCTGGCGGAGTTCAATGACCTGCTGGCTACCCTCCGCCGCCTGCCCCCCCGCTTCACCGAGGACATCATCATGAAAGCGCCCTCCCGCTCCATCATGAACAAGCTCCAAAGCTCGGTGCTGGCTCTCTACGCCTATGACGATAACCCCGACGAGGTCACGCTGGACAATATGCTCCGCCAGTCCATCGAGATCGTCGCCCGCCTCCCCGTTATCGCCGCCCAGGCCTACTCGGTCTACCGCAACGCCTTCTTCAATAAGTCCCTGACTCTCCATAACCCCCATGATAACCTCAGCACCGCCGAGAACTTCCTCCGCGTCCTCCGTTCGGATAAGAAGTACACCGAGGCCGAGGCTCACCTGCTGGACCTCTGCCTGGTCATCCACGCCGAGCACGGCGGCGGTAACTGCTCCACCTTCACCACCCGCGTTCTGTCCTCCTCGGGAACCGACACCTACTCCGCCATCGCGGGGGGCATTGGT